>CAYTWJ010000001.1:0-13150 GCA_964442055.1 uncultured Rhodospirillaceae bacterium
CGCAAGCCGAACGGCGGCACCGCCGGCACGCCGTCGCCGCCGAGGACGCGGCCGGCACGGAACCAGGCGAGGCGGTCGGCCAGGCCGGCGCGCAACAGCGCGGCGGCAACGTGCCCCCCGCCCTCGACCAGCACGCTGGTGATGCCCCGCCGGCCCAGCGCGGCCAGCGCGGCGGCGAGATCCGGCCGGCCGTCATGGTCGCGCGGCACCACCAGCACCTCGACGCCGCAATCGACATAGGCGCGCTCGCGCAGCGGGTCCGCGCCCTCGGCCGCGAGCAGCCACAGCGGGATGTCGCGCGCCGAGCGCACCAGCCGGCTGGTCAGCGGCAGCCGCAGGCCGCCGTCGAGAACGACGCGCACCGGCGATCGCCGGGCCAGGCCCGGCAGCCGGCAGGTCAGCTCGGGATCGTCGGCCGCCGCCGTGCCGACGCCGATCATCACCGCGTCGTGGCGTGCCCGCATCAGCTGCGCGCGGGCTCGGGCCGGCTCGCTGGTGATCCACTTGCTCTCGCCGTCATGGGTGGCGATGCGGCCGTCGAGGCTGGTGGCCAGCTTGAGGCTGACGAGCGGCCGCCCGGCGGTGCGCTGTAGGAGATAGCCGGCAAGCAGCTCGCGCGCCTCCGCCTCCAGCACGCCGACCGCCACCTCGATGCCGGCTTGCCTGAGGCGCGCGATGCCGGCGCCGGCAACCCGCGGGTCGGGATCGGCGACGGCGACGACGCAGCGCGCGATACCGGCGCCAACCAGGGCGTCGGTACAGGGCGGGGTTTGGCCGTGATGGGCACAGGGTTCGAGGGTGACATAGGCGGTGGCGGCACGCGCCGCCGCGCCGGCCCGCCGCAGCGCCTCGGTTTCAGCGTGCGGCCTCCCGCGGGGCTGCGTCCAACCGCGGCCGACGATGGCGCCGTCCTGGGCCAGGACGCAGCCCACCGCCGGGTTGGGCCAAGTGGCGCCAAGGCCGCGCGCGGCGAGCCCAAGGGCGATGCGAAGAAGGCGGATGTCCCGGGAGCCGCCCGCGCCGTCAGTCCCAGGGCCGTCAGTCGAGGTCGCGGCCGGCACCGAGCTTGCCCACGAAATCCTCGAAGTCCTTGGCTTCGCGGAAATTGCGGTAGACCGAGGCGAAGCGCACGTAGGCGACCGGATCGAGGGCGGCCAGCCCCTCCATCACCAGCTCGCCGATCATTTCCGAGGTCACCTCGGTCTCGCCCGAGCTCTCCAGCCGGCGCACCAGCGAATTGATCAGCCGCTCGACGCGCTCGGGCTCGACGGGGCGCTTGCGGGTGGCGATGAAGATCGAGCGCGCCAGCTTGTCGCGATCGAACGGCACGCGCTCGCCGCTCTTCTTGATCACGGTCAGCTCGCGCAGCTGGATGCGCTCGAAGGTGGTGAAGCGCGCGCCGCAGCTCGGGCAATAGCGCCGCCGGCGAATGGCGGTGTTGTCCTCGGTCGGGCGCGAATCCTTCACCTGGGTGTCGTCATGACCGCAAAACGGACAGCGCATCGCCTCTCCCCCTGCCGCACCTGCCTCGGCGCGGTCGGTTCAACCCAGTTCCGGATAGATCGGGAAGCGGCGGCAAAGCCCGATCACGCGCTCGCGCACCACCGCCTCCGCCGGCCCGTTGTCGTCGGGGTGCGCGGCCAGACCGTCGAGCACTTCGGCGATCAGCTCGCCGACCAGCCGGAATTCGGCGGTGCCGAAGCCGCGCGTGGTGCCCGCCGGCGTGCCGAGGCGGATGCCCGAGGTCACCGCCGGCTTCTCCGGATCGAAGGGAATGCCGTTCTTGTTGCAGGTGATGCGGGCGCGTTCCAGCGACTTCTCGGCCGCGTTGCCCTTCAGGCCCCTGCGGCGCAGGTCGACCAGCATCAGGTGCGTGTCGGTGCCGCCCGACACGATGTCGTAGCCGCGCTCGGCCAAGGTCGCCGCCAAGGCGTGTGCGTTGTCCACCACCGCCCGCGCATAGGCCCGGAACGACGGCTTCAACGCCTCGCCCAAGGCCACCGCCTTGGCGGCGATGACGTGCATCAGCGGACCGCCCTGCAGGCCGGGGAACATCGCGCTGTTGATCTTCTTGGCGATGTCCTCGTCGTTGGTCAGGATCATGCCGCCGCGCGGGCCGCGCAGGGTCTTGTGGGTGGTGGTGGTGACGACGTGGGCATGCGGCAGCGGGCTCGGATGCACGCCGGCGGCGACCAGGCCGGCGAAATGCGCCATGTCGACCATCAGCCTGGCGCCGACCGCGTCGGCGATGGCACGGAAGCGGGCGAAGTCGATGACCCGCGGATAGGCCGAGCCGCCGGCAATGATCAGCTTTGGCCGCTGCTCGCGGGCCAGGCGCTCGATCTCGTCGAAATCGATCAGCGCGTCCTGGCGGCGCACGCCGTACTGCACCGCGTGAAACCACTTGCCCGAAATGTTGGGCGCGGCGCCGTGCGTGAGGTGGCCGCCGGCGGCCAGCGACATGCCCATGATGGTGTCGCCGGGCTGCAGCAGCGCCAGGAAGACGCCCTCGTTCGCCTGCGCGCCCGAATGCGGCTGCACATTGGCGAAGGCACAGCCGAACAATGCCTTGGCGCGCTCGATGGCCAGCGTCTCGGCGACGTCGACGTATTCGCAGCCGCCGTAGTAGCGCTTGCCCGGATAGCCTTCGGCGTACTTGTTGGTCAGCACCGAGCCTTGCGCCTGCAGCACCGCCAGGCTGGCGATGTTCTCCGAGGCGATCAGCTCGATCTGCTCCTGCTGGCGCCGGAGCTCGCCGGCAATGGCGTCGTAGAGCTCGGGATCGGCGTCGCGCAGTGGCGTGCGGAAGAAGTCGTCGGGCTTGCTGGACCTGGCGGCGGTCGAAATCGGCATCAGGCGATCCTCTTGCTCAGGCAGTACCGCCAAATCACCCGGCTTGGCCGAGCTTGGCGACACGCCGCGCATGGCGGCCGCCCTCGAACGGGGTTTCCAGAAACACGCGCAGGCAATCCTTCGCGGTCTCGATCCCGGTCGTGCGGCCGCCCAAGGCCAGAACGTTGGCGTCGTTGTGCTGGCGGGCGAGCCGCGCGGTCAGCGCGTCGTGGCACAGCGCCGCCCGCACCTGCGGCACGCGGTTGGCGGCGATCGAGACGCCGATGCCGGTACCGCACATGATCACCGCGCGGCTGGCCTGCCCCGCGGCCACCGCACGCGCCGCCGCCAGGCCGAAATCGGGATAATCGACCGAATCCGGCCCGTTGGTGCCCAGGTCGAGAACCTCGTACCCCATGCGGAGAAGCTCGCCCTTGATGATGGTCTTCAGCTCGTAACCGGCATGGTCGGCGGCGACGGCAATGATTTCCTGCGGCATGGCTGCGCTGTCGTCTCGTCCGCCCTGGCTCCGAGTCGTTGATACCATATGTCGCCTTGGCTTGCCAGCAACGCACAAGTTATCGCGTGCGCAGCGTTGCCCCCAGCCACCCCGGCGAAGCGCCCGGGCGCCGCGTTTCAGCCGCGGCCGACAGCCGAAAATAGTTAATGAAGAAGAGCAGACACTATTAAAACATTTGGCAGTCGACCTGCTGTCTTGACAGCTCCTGTCCAAGATAAGAAGATGATTTCGCTGCGTGACAATTTCGGCCGATGGTTAATTCAACTGTCGGTGGAAACAAGATGTGAAGAAGAAAGGATGGGGGCCATGGCCGATAGCGTCGTCGCCGGCGACAACAGGGACGACCTCCTGCGCATGACCGCCGAGATCGTCTCGGCCTATGTCGGGCATAATGCGGTCGCCGCAGGACAAATACCCGACGTGATCCGCGGGGTGCATGGGGCGCTCGAAAACGCGCTGGGTGACGGCGGCGCCGTCAACGGCGACCTGAAACCGGCGGTGCCGATCAAGAAATCGGTGACCTCGGACTACATCATCTGTCTCGAGGACGGCAAGAAGCTGAAAATGCTCAAGCGATACTTGCGCTCGAGCTACGGCCTCTCGCCCGACGACTACCGCGCCAAATGGGGCTTGCCGCCGGATTACCCGATGGTGGCGCCCAACTACGCCAAGCAGCGCTCCGCCTTCGCCAAGAAGATCGGACTCGGCAAGCGCGGCCGCGGCCGGAAGTAGCGGGCGCCGCGGCGCCGGAAAAAGATCGGCCCGGCGGCAGAAGCCGCCGGGCCGTGGCTTTCCTAGCCGACTACCGGCGCCGGATTACATCGCGCCCTTGATCTCGGAATACTTGCCGTCCTTCCAGACGTAGAACACGTAGGCGGCATCCTTCACGTCGCCCTTGTTGTCGAAGCTGAGCGGACCGATGACGGTGTCGACCTTGGTGGTCCGCAGCGCCTTGGCGAGGTCCGCCGTCTTCAGCGACTTGGCCTTCGCCGCCGCCTGCGCGAACGCCTGGATGGCGGCATAGGAGTAGAGGGTGTAACCCTCGGGGTCGTACTTCTGCGCCTTGAACTTCTCGACCACGGCCTTGGCCGCCGGAACATTGCGCGGATCGGGCGCGAAGGTCATCAGCGTGCCCTCGCCCGCCGCGCCGGTGATCTTCCAGAACTCGTCGGTGACCAGCGCGTCACCCGACACCAGAAGGGCGTTGAGGCCCTGCTCGCGGGCCTGGCGGACGATGAGGCCGGCCTCGGTGTGATAGCCGCCGAGGTACATCGCCTCGACCTTGGCCGCCTTCATCTTGCTGACCAGGGCCGAGAAGTCCTTGTCGCCCTGGTTGATCGCCTCGTACATCGCCTCGGTCAGGCCGGCGGCATTCATCGCCTTCTTGGTCTCATCGGCCAGGCCTTTGCCGTAGGCCGACTTGTCATGGATGAGGGCGACCGGCTTGCCCTTGAACTTGCTGGCCAGGAACTTGCCCGCCACCGTGCCCTGCGCGTCGTCGCGGCCGCAGGTGCGGAAGACGTTCTGCCAGCCCTTCTTCGCCGCTTCATCGGTCAGCGCCGGGTTGGTCGAGGCCGGCGTGATCTGCAGAACGCCCGCGTCGGCGTAAATGGCCGATGCCGGAATCGACGAGGACGAGCAGAAATGGCCGGCGACGAAGGCCACCTTCTTGCCGACCAGCTGGTTGGCGACGGCCACCGCCTGCTTGGGATCGCAGGCGTCGTCGCCGATCTCGAGCTTGAGCTTGCGGCCGAGCACGCCGCCCTTGGCGTTGATGTCGGCCACCGCCATCTCGGCGCCGCGCCGCATCTGCTCACCGAAAGCCGCGTATTGGCCGGTCATCGGCCCGGCGCTGGCAATGACGATATCCTGCGCCTGGGCGCCGGCAGCAAAGCCGGCAGCCGTCACGGCGGCCAGGACGGCACTTCTCAATTTCAGCATTGATGTGTCTCCCTGTCAGTTGCAGCACACCTTCCACCGGGTTGGTCATGCACGCCTTCCGTGCTGCCCCGTCCGCCCGGGCGAATTGCGCCGATCTTAGAGCGGTTTCCGGCCAGATGGAATCGGGTTGCGACGGCGGCCCGATCAGGATATCTCGCGCCAGCCGAAGAGGCCCGCCCGCTCGTAGAGCCACGGATATTGCGAGACCATGCGGCTCGCCCGGGTGACCCGGTAGGCGAACAGGCAAACGATGACCAGGACCGCCGTTCCGACCGCGTAGCCGAGCGGCGCGAACAACTCGGCGCCGAACAGGGCGAACGCGAGGAAGCGGTTGCCGAGGCCGAGCAGCAGGCAGTAGGGCACCGCCTGCCAGGCCGGCCGCCAGGTGAGTGCCAGCGCCTGGCCGGTCATCGCGGCGGCGGCGCCGAAGAGCACGACGGTGAGGCCGATGAAGACGGGCAGCGGGGCGCCGAGGACCGCTTGCATCGCCGCCCTCAATGCCCGCCTTCGAGATAGGCGGCGCGCACTTCCTTGTTGGCAAGCAACTCGGCCCCGCCGCCCGACAGCGTGATCTGGCCGTTGACCAGGACATAGCCGCGGTGGGCGAGCTTCAGCGCGTGATAGGCGTTCTGCTCGACCAAAAAGACCGTCACCTTCTCCTTCTCGTTGATCTCGCGGATGACGGTGAATATCTGCTTGACCAGCATCGGCGCCAGGCCGAGCGAGGGTTCGTCGAGCAGCAGCAGCCGCGGCCGGCTCATCAGCGCGCGGGCGATCGCCAGCATCTGCTGCTCGCCGCCCGACAGCGTGCCGCCGCGCTGGTCGCGGCGCCGCTCGAGAATGGGGAACAGCGCGAAGACGCGCGCCAGATCGGCGTCGAAATGCGCCGGATCGGCGATGATCGCCCCCATCTGCAGATTCTCGAACACCGTCATGCGCGGGAAGATGCGACGCCCTTCGGGCGCCTGGGCGATGCCGAGCCGCATGATGTCGTAGGTCGCCAGGCCGGTGATGTCGCGGCCCTGGAACAGGATGCGGCCGCGGGCGGCGCGCGGGGTGCCGCACAGCGTCATCAGAAGCGTCGACTTGCCGGCGCCGTTGGCGCCGATCAGCGTCACGATCTCGCCCTCGCGCACCTCCATGCTGACGCCGCGCAGCGCCTCGATATGGCCGTAGAAGGTGTGCACGCCGCCGATGCTGAGCATCACGCCGGCCCCTGCCCTTCCGTGCCGCCGCCCAGATCGGCGGCCACCTCCGGCGGCAGCTCCTCGTCCTCCTCCTCGCCGAGATAGGCGCGGATCACCGCCGGGTCGGCGCGGACCTCGGCCGGGGTGCCGTCGGCGATCTTGCGACCGTAATCGAGCACGACGATGTGATCCGAGATGCCCATCACCACCGTCATGTCGTGCTCGATCAGCAGGAGCCCGATGCGCTCGCTGTCGCGGATCGCGAGCAGCAGTTCGTTGAGCGCCGCCGACTCGCGCGGATTGAGGCCCGCCGCCGGCTCGTCGAGACAGAGCAGGCAGGGCCGGATGCACATGGCCCGCGCGATCTCGAGCCGGCGCTGCGCGCCGTAGGGCAGATTGCCGGCCTCCCAGTCGGCCTGGTCGGTCAGTTCGACCTTGTCGAGCCAGTGGCGGGCGAAATCGACCGCCTCGCGCTCGGCGCGCCGGTAGCCGCCGAGGCCGACCAGGCCGGCGAAGGTGAAGCCCGAGGCGCGCATCAGGGCGTTGTGCTGGGCCACGATCAGGTTCTCGAGCACGGTCATGCGCGGGAACAGGCGGATATTCTGGAAGGTGCGCGCCACGCGCGCGATTTGCCCGATGCGGAAGCCCTCCATCCGCTCGAGCAGGAATTGCCGGCCGTCCGTGCGATCGAGCGCCAGCCGCCCGACGGTCGGCTTGTAGAAGCCGGTCAGGCAGTTGAACAGCGTCGTCTTGCCGGCGCCGTTGGGCCCGATGATCGCCGTGATCTCGCGGTCGTTGGCGACGAACGACAGGTCGTTGACGGCGGTGAGCCCGCCGAAGCGCATGGTCAGGTGCTCGACGGTGAGCAGCGGCCGGGGCAGCGCGCCGTTCATCCGCCTCCTCCCCGCCCCGCCGCCGGGTGCAGGCGGATCGACGGCTCGCGCGTGGCCAGCAGGCCGCGCGGCCGCCACACCATGATCAGCACCATGGCGGCGCCGAACAGCAGCATGCGGAACTGGGCGAACTCGCGCCCGAGCTCGGGCAGCAACACCAGCACCACCGCCGCGATGGCGACGCCGATCTGGCTGCCCATGCCGCCGAGCACGACGATGGCGAGGATGATCGCCGATTCGATGAAGGTGAAGCTCTCCGGGCTGATGAAGCCCTGGCGGGTGGCGAAGAAGCTGCCGGCGAAGCCGCCGAGCATGGCGCCGATGCCGAAGGCCGAGAGCTTGGTGTTGGTGGGATTGATGCCGAGCGAGCGGCAGGCGATCTCGTCCTCGCGCAGCGCCTCCCAGGCGCGGCCGATCGGCAGCCGGCGCAGCCGGAGCGAGAAGGCATTGGTGACCAGCGCCAGCGCCAAGATGATGTAGTAGAGGAAGACGGCGCGGTGCAGCGGCGTGAATTCGAGGCCGAAGAACTCGTGGAACGCGACCTTGCCTTCCGGCGGCGCTGCGGTGAAGGGCAGGCCGAAGAAGCTCGGGCGCGGGATCGACGAGAGCCCGTTCGGCCCGCCGGTGAATTGGTACCAGTTGATCAGCACCAGGCGCACGATCTCGCCGAAGCCGAGCGTGACGATCGCCAGATAGTCGCCGCGCAGCCGCAGCACCGGAAAGCCGAGCGCGACGCCGAAGAAGGCGGCGAAGATGCCGGCCAGCGGCAGGCTCTCCCAGAAGCCGAGGCCGAGATGCTGCGCCAGCAGCGCGTAGGAATAGGCGCCGACGGCGTAGAAGGCGACGTAGCCGAGATCGAGCAGCCCGGCCAGGCCGACGACGATGTTCAGGCCCCAGCCGAGCATGATGTAGATCAGGATGGTGATGCCGAGGTCGACCACGTAGCCGTCGGCCAGCGGGGTCATCGGCAGTATCGCCGCCACGCCGATCAGCACCGGGCCGGCGGCGGCGCCGTAGCGGCCAACGGCGGTGCCTGCGGCGGCCAGCGGCGCCAGCAGCGCCCGCGCGGCGGCCGAACGCTGCGGCGCGATCCCGCGCAGCAGCGCGATCGCCAGCTTGCCTCCGAACACCGCGGCCACGCCGATCGCCACCCAGTCGAAACGGTAATTGATGGCCAAGCCGCCGCCGGGCTGGTCGACGGTCTGGAGGCCGACCAGCGGCAGCGCCAGGGCGAAGGCGACCACCGCCGCCAGCCCTGCTTCCTTGACGATGGCGCCGAGGCGCCTGGCGTCCGCCGCCTCGGCCGCCGCCATCGCTCAGACCTTCTCGACCTCGGGACGGCCGAGCAGGCCGGTGGGCAGGAAAATCAGCACCATGACGAGGATCACGAACACCGCGACATCCTTGTACGCGATGCTGAAATAGGCCGACCAGAAGGCCTCGATCAGGCCGATCAAAAGGCCGCCCAGCATCGCCCCCGGCAGCGAGCCGATGCCGCCCAGCACCGCCGCGGTGAAGGCCTTGATGCCGGCGAGGAAGCCGATGAAGAAGTCGATCACGCCGTAATAGAGCGTCACCAGAACGCCGGCCACCGCGGCCAGCAGCGCGCCGAGGACGAAAGTCAGCGAGATGGTGCGGTCGACATTGACTCCGAGCAGCGCCGCCATCAGCCGGTCCTGCTCGCAGGAGCGCTGCGCGCGGCCCAGCGCGGTGCGCTGGATGACCAGCGTCAGCGCCACCATCAGCGTGATGGTGATGACGACGATGATGAACTGGATGTAAGACAGCGAGACGACGAAGCCGCCCTCCTCGAACAGCGCGAAGCCGCCCGCGATCTTCGGCGGCAGCGGCTTGACCCGCGCGCCCTGGAGCAGCTGCACGTAGTTCTGCAGGAAGATCGACATGCCGATCGCCGAGATCAGCGGCGCCAGCCGGAACGAGCCGCGCAGCGGCCGGTAGGCGATGCGCTCCACGGTCCAGCCGTAGACCGCGGTGAACAGCATCGCCACGATGAGGACGATCAGCAACGTCAGCGGCACCCAGCTGACACCGGCGAGGCCGAGCAGCGTGAAGGCGATGACCGCGATGAAGGCGCCGATCATGTAGATCTCGCCGTGGGCGAAATTGATCATGCCGATGATGCCGTAGACCATCGTGTAGCCGATGGCGATCAGGCCGTAGACCATGCCCAGGGTCACGCCGTTGATGAGCTGCTGCAGGAAATACGCCATCCCGCTCCCGTCACGCCGCGTCGCCGACGAACCCATCCGGCCACGAGCGCGCTCCCGCCGGCATGATGACGACGCCGGTGAATGACCGCCCGCCCGGTCGGATTCCGTCTCGCCCTGCTCCAGCCGCCGGATCGACGGCCACCCCCCTGCGCATGCTTGTCTTTATCGTTGTCCCGACCTGCATTAGCCGATCGCGCCGCGCGTCGGCAAGGAAAATTGACCGTGCCCTCACGGCTGGCCGCGCCGGGCGAGCACGTAGCGCAGCTTGTTGATCGCGTTGCGCCCGAGCGCCGCCTCGCCGGCGCTCGCCGGGCCGACGATCGATACCTCGGTCAGGGTCTTGGGATCGACGGCGGTGACCTTGACCGCATGGCCGATCTGCTGGAACTCCAGCAGAACCCCCTCGTCGCCGCCGCGCCCGCCGTCCGTCCGCCGCATGGGCCGAGCCTATCACGCCCGCCGGCCGGGAGCGGCGCCTCTATCGGACTTCTTGGGCTGCGCGGGCCCGGAAGTCACCGTCCCTTGGGCGCCAGCAGCAGGTGGCAGACCATCGACCTGCCGCCATCGGTCTCGAACATGGCATCGGCCATCAGGGCGGGACAGCCGTCGATATCGAAATCGAAGCGCTGTGCCAGCCCACTCAGTGCCCCCTGCATCTCCTCGACGAGATGCCAGACATCGTCGCCTTGCTGGCGATGGAACATCTCGAAGGCGAGGAAGCAACGCCCGCCGGGAGCCAGGATGCGCTCGATTTCCTCGCAATGGCCTTCGATCTGGTTCTCCAGCAGGATCGAGCGCAGCCTGTCCATCGCCGGACGCAGGAGCCTTTCTTCCTGCGCGCTGGGCGGCCCCACCAGGGCGGCAACCTGCCGCGAGAAATAGTCGTAGGGCTCATGCTCGAACTGCGAGATCACCATCGAGGAGAGGACCAGGTCGACGCTGCGGTCGGGGATGGCCAGCGGGGTCCGCCGCCCCTTGGCCCGGCTGGCGAGCGAGGTGGCGCGCTTGAAAGCCTGCCGCCATGAGCCGACGCCGCCGAGCTCGCCGGCGAGGCCCGCGCCAAAGGCGCTGGCATAGCCGCCGGTCACGTCCTGCTGGTGGACGTAGGGCAGCCGCCCCTTCCGGAAGGCGAGGCAGGACTCCGGCTCGTCGGGATGTGCCGCGAAAGCAGCGCAGACTTCGGCGCGGGAACGCCCCGTCGACTGGTAGCCGCAGCAGTAGTTTCGGGGATCGTCACTGGCGAGCCGGCAATAGACGCAACGCGGAGATCCAGCTTGGACTCCCTGCACGATGGAATGCGCGATGCCGAACTCGATGACGCCCGGCAACCAGTCGACGAGATGGACGGTGACTCCCGCCTCGATGAAGCTCCGGTAGGGGATGTCGTTGAGGATTCCGGCGCCCATGCAGGCGACGACACGCGGCCGCCTGGCATCGAAGATGCGCTGGATGCAGGCGTGTTGACTTTCGAAAGCGGCTCGGCAGCGCCGCTGACAGTCGCGATAGGCCCCAGCGCGCCCTCTCGGGTCCAGATAGTCTTCCCAGGAAGTCATCATTGGTCGAGGTTTCTTGGCGGACACCTCCTGAGTGCGGCCGAAGGTAATACATTCGGGCAATGCGCGCACTATTTGAGGAGCTTGGAGCCCGCGCTGCACGGACGGGCAGCCGCCGTTGCCCCGCAGATATTTCAGGCCTAAAATATTTTTTGGCCGGCGGCGGCGCGTTTCCGGCGCCGCCTCAGCCAGGAGGATGGGATGCAGGTCTTGAACCCGGCCGGCTGGGCCGCGCCGAAGGGCTATGCCAACGGAATTGCCGCCGAGGGGCGCCTGGTTTTCGTCGCCGGCCAGGTGGGCTGGAACGCCGCGCAGCTGTTCGAGACCGACGACTTCGCCGGGCAGGTGCGCCAGGCGCTGCTCAACACCGTCGCCGTGCTGCGCGAGGCCGGCGCCGGCCCCGAGCACATCGCCCGCATGACCTGGTTCGTGATCGACAAGCGCGAATACCTTGCCGCCGCCAGGGCGGTCGGCACCGCCTATCGCGAGGTGATCGGCCGCCATTTCCCGGCCATGACGCTGGTCCAGGTGGCCGGCCTGGTCGAGGATCGCGCCCGGGTCGAAATCGAGACCACGGCGGTGGTGCCGGCCGGCGCCGGCTGACATATCATGCGCCCATGAATGGCGCGCCGTCCGCGCCGCGTCTGCAACCGGAGTATCGAGATGAGCCTGCCCAGTCCCGCCGAGCCGTCGGCCAAGTCCGCCGCCAAGCCCGCCTTCAAGTGGGACGACCCGCTGGCGCTCGAAGGCCAGCTCACCGAAGAAGAACGCATGGTGCGCGACAGCGCCCGCGACTACGCGCAAGGCCAGCTGCTGCCCCGCGTCATCGCCGCCTTCCGCGAGGAGCAGACCGACCGCGGCATCTTCGCCGAAATGGGCGCGCTCGGCCTGCTCGGCGCCACCATCGAGGGCTACGGCTGCGCCGGCGTGAACTACGTCTCCTACGGCCTGATCGCGCGCGAGGTCGAGCGCGTCGATTCCGGCTACCGCTCGATGCTCAGCGTGCAGTCGTCGCTGGTCATGCGCCCGATCCATGCCTACGGCACCGAGGAGCAGCGCCGGAAATACCTGCCCAAGCTCGCCACCGGCGAATTGATCGGCTGTTTCGGCCTGACCGAGCCCGACCACGGTTCCGACCCTGGCGGCATGAAGACGCGCGCCCGCAAGGCGGCCGGCGGCTTCCGGCTGACCGGCAACAAGATGTGGATCAGCAATGCCCCGATCGCCGACGTCTTCGTGGTCTGGGCCAAGACCGACGACGACGTCATCCGCGGCTTCGTGCTCGAGAAGGGCGTGAAGGGGCTGAGCGCGCCGAAGATCGAGGGCAAGCTCTCCTTGCGCACGTCGATCACCGGCGAGATCGTGATGGACGACGTGTTCGTGCCGGAGGCGAACCTGCTGCCCAACGTCAGCGGCCTCAAGGGCCCCTTCGGCTGCCTCAACAACGCCCGCTACGGCATCGCCTGGGGCGCGCTCGGCGCCGCCGAGGCCTGCTGGCACCAGGCCCGCCAGTACGTGCTCGACCGCAAGCAGTTCGGGCGGCCGCTGGCGGCGAACCAGCTGATCCAGCTCAAGCTCGCCAACATGCAGACCGAGATCGCCATCGGCCTGCAGGCCTGCCTCGCGGTGGGCCGCCTCAAGGACCAAGGCCTGGCGGCGCCGGAAATGATCTCGCTGATCAAGCGCAATTCCTGCGGCAAGGCGCTGGAGATCGCCCGCCTGGCCCGCGACATGCACGGCGGCAACGGCATCCACGAGGACTACCACGTGATGCGCCACCTGATGAACCTCGAGACCGTCAACACCTACGAAGGCACCCACGACGTTCATGCGCTGATCCTGGGCCGCGCCCAGACCGGCATCCAGGCCTTCAGCTGAGGTCCATCGGACATCTTGAAAGTCGGGGCGACAGATACCAGACTGCGTCCGGGGCGCGCTCCGGGCTGTCCCCAGGGCCGTCAGTGGCGCCGTTCGTGGCGCCGGCAAGGGGTCG
>CAYTWJ010000001.1:13160-14941 GCA_964442055.1 uncultured Rhodospirillaceae bacterium
GGTCGGCGGCCCTCCCGCCAGCGTTTGAAGGATTCCCGGCATGGACATGCAATCCGTTCTCGACGCCTATCGGCGCCAGGCGCCGATCTACGACGCGGTGTTCGGCGTCCTGCTCGGGCCCGGGCGGCAACGCACGGTGCAGATCGCCAACACGCTGCCCGCCGGCCGCCTGCTCGAAGTCGGCGTCGGCACCGGGCTGTCGCTGCCGCACTACCGGCGCGAGTTCCGCATCACCGGCATCGATGTTTCGCCCGACATGCTGCGCCAGGCGCGCAAGCGGGTGAGAGAACGCGGCCTCGGCAACGTCGAGGGGCTCTACGAGATGGATGCCGAGAACCTCGAATTCGCCGACGACAGCTTCGACATCGTCATCGCCATGTACGTCGCCTCGGTGGTGCCCAATCCCGACCGGCTGGTGGCCGAGGTCCAGCGCGTCTGCCGTCCCGACGGCCACGTGCTGATCGTCAACCATTTCGCCGAAGCGGGGGGCCTGCGCGGCTCGGTCGAGCGCAAGCTCGCGCCGTTGTCGAAGAAGCTCGGCTGGCGGCCGGATTTCGAGCTCGAGGCGGTGCTTTCCGCCGGCACGCTCGAGGTGACGCGCACCCATCGCGCGCCGCCGCTCGGCCTCTTCACCATCCTCGAGTGCCGCAATCGCAAGCCGGGATATCTCGCCGCGCGGCAGTTCGCCCGCGCCGGAGCGGCCACGTCGGCCAGTTTCGCCGCCGGCGAGTGACGCCGCCGGCCGGCTTCGCTACCGGCCGCTGAAGCGCGGCTTGCGCCGCGCGCGGAAGCTGGCCATGGCCTCGGCGAAATCCGCCGCCAGCGTGGCGAGCGTGAACTGGTCGGCGTCCATGCGGCTGGCGGTGTCAGCGAGCGCGGCGGCGTAGGCGTCGACGCCCTGCTTGATCATCCGCAGCGCGACCGGCGGCTTGGCCGCCGCGAGCCGCGCCAGCCGGCGCGCCTCGGCCAGCGCCTCGCCGCTCGCCACCACCGCCTCGACCAGCCCGAGCGCCGACGCCACCGCGGCGTTGTGCATCTCGCCCAGCATGGCGATCCGCTTGGCCTGCGCCGCACCGACGCGGTCGACCAGGCGCGGCACCGCGCCCCAGCTCAGGTTCATGCCGCGGTCGATCTCGGGCACGCTGAAGCGCGCGCTCGCCCCGCAGACGATCAGGTCGCAGGCCAGCGCCAGCGCGACCCCGCCGCCGATGCAATAGCCCTCGACGGCGCAGATGGTCAGCGGCTCGAGCGCGGCCCAGGCCGCGCACAGCCGCCGCCCCGCTTGCACGGCATGGCGGCGCTCGCCGATGCCGGCGCGCAGCAGGCGCGCGAGACGCGGGTCCTTCAGATCCATGCCGACCGAGAAAGCCTGCGGCGCGCCGGTGAGGATCACGGCGCCCAGGCGATGGTCGGCGGCGAGCGTGCGGGCGGTTTCGGTCAGCGCCTCGATCAGCGCCACCGAGAGCGCGTTGCGGCCGTCGCCGCGGTCGAAGCGGACCAGCGCGACGCGCCCGCGGCGCTCGACCGTGACCGGTGAGGCGGCTTTGCGGAGCGGGCTAGAAGGCATGGGCGAGCGTGCTCAGAGCGAAGCCGATGAACATGATGCCGGTGCCGCGCACGATCCAGGTCTCGCGGCGCCGATAGAATACGCGCACCGGCGGCAGGCCGACCAGCCAGACCAGCGCCAGATCGGCGGCCAGGAAGCCGGCGAAGCAGGCGGCAAGCAGGAGCGGCGCGTTGCCCGGCGTGAGCTGGGCGAGATTGCCGCCGAGCAGCGCGGT
>CAYTWJ010000001.1:14951-29073 GCA_964442055.1 uncultured Rhodospirillaceae bacterium
CAGCGTCACCGGGTAGCTCTTTGGGTTGGTGAGACCGAAGGCGAGGCCGCGCAAATAGGGGCGCCGCGGCGACAGCGACGAGAGCCCGCCGGCGTCGCGCCGCATCAGGGCGGCCCGCCCGCCGAGCCAGAGCAGATAGATGCCGCAAGCCGCGGCCAGTCCGGTGAAGACCCAGGGCGCCAGCAGGCTCGCCCAGACCAGGGCAACCAGCGCCAGCACCGCCCACAGCAGGTCGCCGGCGAGATGGCCGGCGAGGAACAGGCCGCCGGCGAACCGCCCCTGCCCGGCACCGATGCCGAACAGGGCCAGCACGGCCGGCCCGGGCGTCAGCACGACAATGGCCCCGGCCAGCCAGGCGGCGAAGAGCGATCCCGAGCTCACGCCGTCACTTCTTCGCCGCCAGGTCGCGGATCATCCGGATGATGCCGGAGAAGTCGGTGCCGGCCTGGCCGCGCTCGACGAACTCGGCATAGAGCGCCGCGGCCTCGGCGCCGAGCGGCGTCGCCGCGCCGGACGACTTGGCGGCGTCCTGCGACAGGCGCAGGTCCTTCAGCATCATCTCGGCGGTGAAGCCCGGCTTGTAGTCGCGGTTGGCCGGCGAGGTCGGCACCGGCCCCGGCACCGGGCAATAGGTGGTCATCGACCAGCACTGCCCCGACGACTTCGAGCTGATGTCGAACAGCCGTTGATGGTCGAGGCCGAGCCGCTCGGCCAGCGCGAAGGCCTCGCACACCGCGATCATCGAGATGCCGAGGATCATGTTGTTGCAGATCTTCGCCGCCTGGCCGGCGCCGGCGCCGCCGGCATGGACGATGGTCTTGCCCATCGTTTCGAGGATCGGCCGGGCTCGCGCGAAGGCGGCGTCGCTGCCGCCTGCCATGAAGGTCAGCGTCGCCGCCTCGGCGCCGCCGACGCCGCCCGACACCGGCGCGTCGACCATCGGCTTGCCGGCCTTCTCGCTGGCCGCGATCACCTCGCGCGCCGTCGCCACATCGATGGTCGAGGAATCGATGAACAGCGTACCCGGGTCAGCCGCCGCGATCAGGCCGCGCTCGCCGAGATAGGTCTCGCGCACGTGCTTGCCCGCCGGCAGCATGGTGACGACGGCATCGACGCCGCGCGCGGCGTCCGGCAAGCCTTCCGCCGCCGCCGCGCCGGCGGCAACGACCCGCGCCAGCGCCGTAGGCTGCAGATCGAAGGCCTTCACCCGGTGGCCGGCCTTGACCAGGTTGCGCGCCATCGGCCCGCCCATGTTGCCGACGCCGACAAAACCGATGCTGGCCATATCGCCTTTCCTCCCCTGACCTGGTTCCTTGCGACCGAGTATAGCGCCGGCGGCGCCGCCCTATTCCTCCCAATCGAAGCCGAGATCGCCGTCGGGCAGCGGCGCGAAATAGGCGGCGACTTCGGCCTCGCCGACCTGGTCGAGGCGGGCCGGCTGCCAGGCCGGCTTCTGGTCCTTGTCGATGACCACGGCGCGCGTGCCCTCGTAGAAATCGTGCCCGGCGATGACGCGGTTGACCATGCGCCATTCCATGCGCATGCAGTCGTCGAAGCCGCGCCCCGCTCCCTCGCGGATCTGGCGGAACGTGATCTTGAGCGAGGTCGGCGACTTGGTGCGGATCGTCGCCACGGTCTCCCGCGCCCAGTCCGACCCCTCGCCCTCCAGCGCCGCCAGGATCGCCTCGACGCTGTCGCCGGCGAACAGGCGGTCGATGTCGCCGCGCCGCGCCGCCAGCGGCGCCGGCCCCGGATCGGCGGCGAAGCCGCCGAGCACCGCATCCACGCCCCCCCGGTCGGCGGCCCGCGACGCGGTCAACGCGGCGACAAGCTCGTCGAGCCGGGCGCGCGGCACGTAATGGCTGCCGATGCCGGCATAGAGCGCGTCCGCCGCCTTCAGCCGGGCGCCGGTCAGGCCGAGATACATGCCGATCCGCCCCGGCAGCCGCGGCAGGAAATAGGAGCCGCCGACATCGGGAAAGAGGCCGATGCCGGTCTCGGGCATGGCGAAGAGGGTGTTCTCGGTGACCACGCGGTGGCTGCCGTGCACCGAGACGCCGACGCCGCCGCCCATGACGATGCCGTCGAGCAGCGCGACATAGGGCTTGGGAAAGCGCCTGACCCGCGCGTTCATGCGGTACTCGTCGCGGTAGAAGCGATAGGCGTAGTCGCCGCCGGCGCGGCCTTCGTCGTAGAGCTTGCGGATGTCGCCGCCGGCGCAGAAGGCGCGCCCGCCGGCGCCGCGGATCGCCACGGCGCGCACCGCCGGGTCGGCTTCCCAGGCCTTGAGCTGCGCGTCCAGCGCCAGGCACATCTCGTGGGTCAGCGCGTTGAGCGCCTGCGGCCGGTCGAGCAACACCTGGCCGAGCCCGCCGGCGAGCGAGAAGACGATGCCCTCGGTCATCGGGCCGTCAGTCGAGCACGGCGCCGGCGAGCAGCCGGCGGGCGACGATCAGGCGCATGATCTCGTTGGTGCCTTCGAGGATCTGGTGCACGCGCGCGTCGCGCAGGAAGCGCTCGATCGGATAGTCCTTGAGGTAGCCGTAGCCGCCGTGCAGCTGCAGCGCCTCGTTGCAGACGCGGAAACCGATGTCGGTGGCGAGCCGCTTGGCCATGGCGCAATGGAGCGTCGCCTCCGGGTGGCGCGCGTCGAGGCGCGCCGCCGCCTGGCGGATCATCAGCCGCGCCGCCGCGAGCTCGGTCGCCATGTCGGCGAGGCGGAACTGCAGCGCCTGGAAGGCGGCCAACTTCTGGCCGAACTGGCTGCGCGTCGACGTGTAGTCGCGCGCCTGGGCGAGGCAGGCCGTGCCGGCGCCGACCGAGCAGGCGCCGATGTTGACCCGGCCGCCGTCGAGGCCGGCCATGGCGATGGCGAAGCCGTCGCCCTCGGCGCCGATGCGGTTGGCGACCGGCACGCGGCAGTCGTCGAACACGACCATCGCCGTCGGCTGCGAGTTCCAGCCGAGCTTGCGTTCCTGCGCGCCGAACGCCAGCCCCCTGGCGCCGTTCTCGACCACCAGGCAGGAGATGCCCCGCGGCCCCTCGCCGCCGGTGCGCACCATGCAAACGTAGATATCGGAGCGGCCGCCGCCCGAGATGAAGGCCTTGGCCCCGTTGAGCACGTAGTCGTCGCCGTCGCGCACCGCGCGCGTGCGCAGCGCGGCGGCGTCCGAGCCGGCGTCGGGCTCGGTCAGGCAGTAGCTCGCGAAATGCTCCATCGTGCAGAGCCTGGGCAGGAAGCGGCGGCGCTGCGCCTCGTCGCCGAAGCAGTCGATCATCCACGCCGCCATGTTGTGGATCGAGATGTAGGCGGCGGTCGAGGTGCAGCCCGCCGCCAGCTCCTCGAAGATGAGCGCCGCGTCGAGGCGGCTGAGCCCCGAGCCGCCGACATCGTCGGCGATGTAGATGCCGCCGAAGCCGAGCGCGGCCGCCGCGCGCAGCTCGGCCTCGGGAAAGACCTTCTCCTCGTCCCAGCGCGCGGCGTTGGGGGCGAGGCGGTCGGCGGCGAAGGCGCGCGCCGTCTCCCGGATCGCGCGCTGCTCCTCGCTGAGCTCGAAGTCCATGCCCCGCCTCCGTCCCTATGGCGCGGTGATACGGGGCGGCCCGGCCGCTGTCAACGCGGCGCGAATTGTCTTTCTTAACCGCCTCGCTCTAGTATTTGCCATTGCCCCCGCCGATGCCCAGGAACAGGTCCATGGCCCAGCGCCCCCTCGCCTTCCGCAAGACCGCGCGCCCCGCGCCGACCCCCGCCGCCGCCGAAGGGCCGGCGGCCGGCGCCGGCCAGCCGGGATTCCCGCGCACGCGGATGCGGCGCAACCGCCGCACCGACTGGTCGCGCCGGCTGGTCGCCGAGAACGCCCTGGCGCCGAGCGACCTGATCTGGCCGGCCTTCATCCACGACGGCAAGGGCGCGGTACCGGTGCCGTCGATGCCCGGGGTCGAGCGGCTGTCGCTCGAGCTGCTGGTCGAGCGCGCCGCCGAGGCGGCCGCGCTCGGCATTCCCGCCATCGCGCTCTTCCCGGCGACCGACCCCAGGCGCAAGACCGACGACGGCCGCGAGGCGACCAATCCCGACAACCTGGTCTGCCGCGCCGTGCGCGCGCTCAAGCGCGCCGTGCCCGGCATCGGCGTGATGTGCGACGTGGCGCTCGACCCCTACACCAGCCACGGCCACGACGGCCTGCTGGTCGACGGCTATGTCGTCAACGACGAGACCGTCGAGGTCCTGAAGCGCCAGGCGCTGGTGCAGGCCGAAGCCGGCTGCGACATCATCGCCCCGTCCGACATGATGGACGGCCGCATCGGCGCGATCCGCGACGCCCTCGATGCCGGCGGCTTCGCCCAGGTGCAGATCATGGCCTACGCCGCCAAGTACGCCTCGGGCTTCTACGGCCCCTTCCGCGACGCCGTCGGCTCCGGCGCCAGCCTCGGCAAAGGCGACAAGCGCACCTACCAGATGGACCCGGCGAACGGCGACGAGGCGCTGCGCGAGGTCGCCCTCGACATCGCCGAGGGGGCCGACATGGTCATGGTCAAGCCGGGCATGCCCTATCTCGACATCTGCTGGCGGGTGAAGGAGGCCTTCGGCCTGCCGACCTTCGCCTACCAGGTATCGGGCGAGTACGCGATGTTGATGGCGGCGGCGCAG
This sequence comes from uncultured Rhodospirillaceae bacterium, assembly GCA_964442055.1. Lineage (GTDB taxonomy): Bacteria > Pseudomonadota > Alphaproteobacteria > Ferrovibrionales > Ferrovibrionaceae > CAYTWJ01. Next base: position 19,600 of record CAYTWJ010000001.1, read on the forward strand.
AACGGCTGGCTCGACCGCGAGCGGGTGGCGCTGGAAAGCCTGCTCGCCTTCAAGCGCGCGGGCTGCGACGGCATTCTCAGCTACTTCGCCGTCGAGGTGGCGCGCCGGCTCAAGGCCGGCTGACTCCGCTGCCGCTTATCGCCGGCGCCGGCACCGGCCGCATCACCCGGTTGGCCGGCAGATGCACCGTCGCGGTGGTGCCGACGCCCGGCGCGCTGTCGAGCTCGAGGCGGCCGCCATGCAGCTCGGTCAGCGCCTTGGCCAGCGGCAGGCCGAGGCCGGCGCCCTCGAAGCGCCGGGCGAGCGAGCCGTCCACCTGGCCGAACGGCGCCAGCGCCTTGGGGATGTCTTCGGGCTTCATGCCGATGCCGGTGTCGCGCACGCGGATCGCCAGCCCGCCGTCCGCGGTCGGCTCGGCGATCACGCTGACCGAGCCGTCGCGCGGCGTGAACTTCACCGCGTTGGCCAACAGGTTGATCAGGACCTGCTTCAGCTTGCGCTCGTCGACATAGAGCCGCGGCAGCTCGGCGGGGATCTCGCTGCCGAGCGCGATGCCGTTGCGGCGGGCCCGTTCGCCGACCAGCCGCATGCAGCTTTCCACCAGGCGCGTCGGGCTGACCGCGCCCTCGTTGAGCTCGACCTTGCCGACCTCGACGCGGGCGACGTCGAGGATGTCGTTGATGATGTTGAGCAGGTGCTGGCCGCTGGAGCAGATGTCGGCCGCGTATTCGCGGTAGCGCTCGACGCCGATCGGCCCGAACATCTCGCCCGAAATGACCTCGGAGAAGCCGATGATGGCGTTGAGCGGCGTGCGCAGCTCGTGGCTCATGTTGGCGAGGAACTCGGTCTTGGCGCGGTTGGCGAGCTCGGCCTCCTCCTTGGCCGTGACCAGCGCCCGCTCCTGGCGCTTGCGCTCGGTGATGTCGTGCAGCAGCACGGTGAAGAACATCTCGTTGCCGACGCTGAGCTTCGAGATCGAGGCCGCGGCCGGGAACTCGCCGCCGTCCTTGCGCCGCCCGACCAGCTCGCCGCGCGAGGCCATGGTGCGGCTGGCTTCCGGCGCCTGGCCGAAGCCACGCACATGCGCGCCGTGTTCCCGGCGGAAGCGTTCGGGCATCAGGATTTCGACCGGCTGGCCGATCGCCTCGGCCGCGGCGTAGCCGAAGATCTGCTCGGCGCCGCTGTTGAACAGTCGGATGCGGCGGTCCTGATCGGCGACGATGATGGCCGCGGGCGTGATCTCGATGATGCCGGCGAGCCGGGCTTCCGACGTGCGTAGATTCTCCGCCGCCCGCTTGCGCTCGGTGATGTCGCGGGCGTTGACTAGGAGGCAGGTCTCGCCGCGCCAGGTCATCAGATCGGCATTGACCTGCGCGTCGCGGATATCGCCGCTGCGGTGGCGCATGCGGGTCTCGACGTCGCGCACCGGCCGCCCGGCCCGCAGCTCGGCCAGCATACGATCGCGGAATCCTGGTTCGGCCCAGATGCCGATGTCGGATGAGGTGCGGCCGATCACCTCGTCGGGCCGGTAGCCGTGCTGCCGCTCGAAGCTGTCGCTGACCGCCATGTAGCGGCCGCTGTCGGCGCTGGTGATGGTGAGCACGTCGGGGCTCATCCGGAAGACACGCGAGAAGAGCTCCTGCGAGGCCCGCAGCGCCTCCTCCGCCTTCTTGCGCTCGCCGATGTCCTCGACCACCGAGACGAAATAGTCGGGCTTCCCGCCGTCGTCGCGGACCAGGCCGACGGTGAGATTGATCCAGACGATGCTTCCGTCCTTGCGGATGTAGCGCTTCTCCATGGCGTAGCTGGCGATCTCGCCGGTCAGCATTTTGCCGACGAAACCGAGGTCCGCGGCCAAGTCGTCGGGGTGGGTGATGCTCTGGAAGTCCGACCGCATCAGCTCCTCGGCGGAATAGCCGACGATCCGGCACAGCCGGTCATTGACCGTGAGCCAGCGCCCGTCGGGGGCAACCAGGGCGACGCCGACCGCCGCCTGCTCGAAGGTGGCGCGGAAGCGGCGCTCGCTGTTGTGCAGCGCCGCTTCGTGGCGCTTGCGCTCGGTGATGTCGGCGACCATGGTGAAGAAGCCATCGACGTCGCCTGCCGGCGTGACGTCGGGGAAATACTGGACCTCGACCTCCCGCGTCGTGCCGTCCTGGTAGGACATCGTTCGCTCGTAGCGCACCGTCCGGCCGGCCAGCGCCTCGGCCATCTTGGCCTCGACCTTGGCGAATGATTCGGGCAGCAGCACCTCCTGCACCCGCCGCCCGATGAAGTCGTTCTGGTCCCGCCGGTACCACGCGGCCGCCGTCCGGTTGGCGAAGCGGTAGCGGAGCTCGTTGTCGACGTAGGTGACGATCACCGGCAGGTTGTCGGTGACCAGGCGAAGCCGCCGGTTAGCCTCGCGCAGCGCTTCCTCGGCGTAGCGCGTCTCGGTGACGTCCTGCACGGTGCCGGTCATGCGCAAGGGGCGCCCGCCCTCGTCGAAGCTGACTTCGCCCTCCTCGTGCACGATGCGCACGCTGCGATCGGGCAGGATGATGCGGTGGTCGATGGCGTAGGGCTTGCGCGCCTCCACCGCCTGGCGCACGGCCTCGATCACCTTGTCGCGATCGTCGGGATGGACGCGCTCGAGAAAGGCGGGATAGGTGGCGCCGAATTCCTGCGGCTCGAGTCCGAAGATGCGATAGATCTGGTCGGACCATTTGAGGCCGTTGCTGGCGATGTCCCAATCCCAGTTGCCGAGATTGGCGATGCGCTGCGCGTTCACCAGGCTGGCCCGGCTTTCCCGCAGCGCCGCCAGGGCGCGCTTGCGCTCGGTGATGTCGCGGAAAATGCTCTGGACGGCCGGGCCGCCGTTGAAAATGGTGTAGGCTTCGCCGCGCTCGACCGGGATGAGCGTCCCGTCGAGCCGCTGCAACTGGCCTTCGGCGATCGGCACCGAAAGCCCCCCGGCCTGTATTTCGGCCGCTCGCCGGTCGCCGGAGACGCGATCCTCGGGCGCCATCAGATCGAGGATCGAGCGCCCGAGCAGCTCCCGCTCGCCGCCGGCGCCGAACAGAGCGCAGGCGGCACCGTTGGCGAACAGGATGCGCCGATCGCGATGCACGACGATGGCATCCGGCGAGACCTCGACCAGCCGGCGGTAATTCGCCTCGCTTTCGCGCAACGCGCCCGTCATCCGCTCGCGTTCGGTCACGTCCTCGACCATGCTGAAGATGCGCGTGACCTTGCCATCGGCGGCGACATCGGGCTGGTAACGGACGCGAAGTGACCTGTGCTTGCCATCCGGCAGCGTCACTGCGGTGTCGTAGGTTACTTCCTCGCCGGCAAAGGCCCTGGCGATGTAGGGCCGCATGCGCGCGAAGGCCTCCGGCCCGACGACTTCCTCGACCGTGTGGCCGACGATCCGGTCGCGCGGCCGCTTTACCCATTCCTCATACAGACGGTTGACAAAGACATAGCGCCACTCGGCGTCGATCTGGCCGACCAGTACCGGCAGCGCATCGGCGCTTGTCCGCGCCCGCCGTTCGCTTTCCCGCAACGCGATCTCGACCGCACGCAGCTCCGTTATGTCCTGCACCGCCCCCGCCACGCTGCGTATTCCGTCGGCGCCGGTGACGGGCTCGCCGACCAGGCGCACGACGCGGACCTCGCCGTCCGGGCGAACGATGCGAAACTCGCACTCGGTGGGCTTTCGATTCGCCACCGCATTCGCCATCGCCTCGCGCAAAATGCCGCGATCGTCGGGATGGATGCACTTGTCATACAGCTCCGGCGCCGACGGCGGCATTTGATCAACCGGCCAGCCCATGATGCGATAGGTTTCGGGGGACCACGTCTGGCGGTCGCCGGCGGGCGTGCGCTCCCAACTGCCCACGCGGGCGAGCCGTTGCGCCGTGGCCAGCGCCCGCTCGCTGTCGCGCAATGCCTGCTCGGCCCGCTTGCGGTCGGTAATGTCGTGCGCCGAGATAATCAGGCAGGGTTCGCCGTCGATCTCGATCCTCTCGACCGCCATCAGGGCTTCGCGAATGTCGCCATTCCTGGTCCGGAACTGCATCTTGAAGTCGCGCGGCGAGGCCCCCTCGGCGATAAGCGCCTGAAGGTCGCGGCGCTGCTCGGGATCGGCCCAGAGATTGAGCTCCAGAGTCGTCTTGCCGATCAGCTCGTCGCGCCGGTAGCCGGTTATCGTCGCACAATTGTCGTTGACGTCGAGAAAGCGGCCGTCGGCCAGGCGGGTGATCGAGAGCATGGCCGGGCTGACCGCGAACGCCTTGGCGAGCCGCTCGGCACTCTCTCGCGCGCGCACCTCGCTCGCGTGTAGCGCGTTGCGATTCGCATCCAGGCGCCGGATGGCCCGCACCAGCAAGGCGGCGCCGTAGCCGATCACCCCGCCATAGGCCAGCAGCAGCGCAATCGAAATGCCGACGCGCCGCTGCCACGGCGAAAGGGCATCGCTGCGCCTGACCGCAACCGTCACCTCGACAGGGAAACCGCGAACGCCGCTGGTGGCGACGATGTCCCTCTCCCCGCCCCGCTGCTGGACACCGGCCAGTAGCGCGCCATCGGTGCGGCGCAACGACACCGCCGGCGACAGTTCGAAACTGGCATTCTCGTAGAGCCGCTCGAAATAGTCGAAGTCGACGAGAGCCGCGACGATGCCGGCGAAAACGCGCCCGGACCCTTCGAGACGCCGCGAGACGACGCTCACTTCTTGCCGGTCGATCGCCGATGTGAATTGGGTGCCGATGTAGAGGCCGACATCGTCGCGTTCGCGTTGCGCAACAAAATGCGGCTGTTCGGCGACGTTGGCAGCCGGCGGCCGCGGCGACCGCGCCCAGGCGATCAGATCGCCTTTGGCATTCATCCAGGCGATCCCCGCCAGGGCCGGAAGGCCGCGCCGAATCGGCTCGAGCAGCCGGTAGCCGGCTTCGGCCGTCGGCTCGGGCAGGTCGCGCCAACGCGCATGCGCCTCTGCGGCGGCGACCGTCGCCCGGTCGACCGCTTCCAAGGTCGCCGCCGCATGCTCGGCCAGAATGAACGACAGCTCCGACGCTGTGCGCGACGCCGCCTGGATGCTTTCGCGATAGCGTAAAGCGAGGTCGAGACCCGTCACCGCCGCGCCAACGATCGCGACGGCGGCTGCAAAGCCGACGATCAGCCGTTTCGGCCTGGCGTAACGCACCTCAATACCGCTCCCGCGGGTCGCAATGCGCCGGCACACGGCGGTGAGTGACCACGCCGTGCGTTCCGAGGGGGGACGACATCAGGGATGACGCAGGCAATTTTCGGCCTTCCACAACTGCGGACCCGCATGGGAGTCCAGTCCGCAACATGGCAACAAGTTGATTAAAATTAAGTGATACAACCCGAACCTGACGGCCTATGCCGATAGGCTCGAACGATCCCACTCGGGCGTCCCCAAGCGATGCCCGCGGCTGCAACTTGAAGCTCGATCCCAGCGGCAGCGCCGAAGATACCGTATTCTAGATCAACTACTTAGGAGCGAATATTAACATTTTGCGTCGCGCCACTGGCGAGTTGCCGCTCGTTCGAACAGCGTCCGACTTGGCCACCGATGCAAATTACAATTTGGCGGAGTTGATTATCCCCTTCGGGCAAAGCCGGCTGCAATCAGCGTTTGCGCTTTTCCGCCTCGAGGCGGGCAATAAGGCTGGAGGTATCCCAGCGGCCGCCGCCCATCTGCTGCACCTCGGCGTAAAACTGGTCGATCAGCGCGGTCGCCGGCAGCGTCACGCCCACGCGGCGCGCCTCGGCGAGACAGATGCCGAGGTCCTTGCGCATCCAGTCGACGGCGAAGCCGTAGTCGAATTTGCGTTCGATCATCGTTTTGGCGCGGTTGTCCATCTGCCACGACTGGGCCGCACCCTTCGAGATGACCGCCACCACCTTCTCCAGGTCGAGGCCTGCGGCGCGGCCGAGCGCCAGCCCTTCCGAGAGCCCCTGCACCAGGCCGGCGATGCAAATCTGGTTCACCATCTTGGTGAGCTGTCCCGCGCCGGTCGCGCCCATCAGCTGCATCATCCGCGCGTAGGCCTTGATCACCGGCTCGGCCTGCGCGTACTGCGCCGCGTCGCCCCCGACCATGATGGTGAGCTGGCCGTTGCGGGCGCCGGATTCCCCACCGGAGACCGGCGCGTCGAGGAAGCCGAGGACCGCCTCTTTCGCCTTGGCCGCGAGCTCGCGGGCGACGTCGGCCGACGCCGTGGTGTGGTCGACGAAGATCGCGCCTTTCGCCATGCCGGCGAAGGCCCCCTTGGGGCCCAGCGTCACCGCGCGCAGATCGTCGTCGTTGCCGACGCAGGCCATGACCAGCCGGCAGCCGGCGGCCGCTTCGGCCGGGCTGGCGGCACGCTTGCCGCCGTACTCCTTGACCCAGCCCTCGGCCTTGGCCGCGGTGCGGTTCCATACCGTTACCTCATGGCCGGCTTTGACCAGATGGCCGGCCATCGGATAGCCCATGACGCCGAGACCGATGAACGCAACCTTTTCGCCCATGAAACGCTCTCCTCCCGATTCCTATGCCGGCGCCGCGGCCCTGGCCGATTCCCGGGCGCTGTTTTTACCCCGGCTCGCGGCCGGCGAAAAGGGCGGAGGGCCGGATGCCGCCCGCGACTCGCGTGCGGAGCGCAAAATCAGGCAAATTGCCGCTTTGCCGCGCATCGCCGCTTTTATCGGCAGGATGTTTCTGGTTTCATAGAGGCGGGGCTATTTCTCTCGGCGGATCGAGAACGCCATGCGGTGGATCTTGCGCATCGCCCTGGTGCTGGCGGCGGCAATTGTTGTCGCTGCGGCGGGCGGTTACGTCTATATGCGCGGCTCCCTGCCGCAGCTTTCCGGCACCATCGCCGTGGCCGGGATCGACGCGCCGGTACAGATCGTCCGCGATCGCCACGGCATCCCGCACATCCTCGCGCACAGCCGGAACGATGCCTATTTCGGCCTCGGCTTCGCCCACGCCCAGGACCGGCTGTGGCAAATGGAGATCAATCGGCGCACCGCCGCGGCGCGCCTCTCGGAGTTGTTCGGCGATTCCACCGTCGATACCGACAAGTTTCTGCGCACCCTCGGCATTCGCCGCAGCGCCGAGCGGACGCTCGAACACCTGAGCGCCGACGTGCGCCGCGGCCTCGACGCCTACGCCGCCGGGGTCAACGCCTTCCTCGCGACCCGCAGCGGGCCGCTGCCGCCCGAGTTCCTGGTGTTCGGGGTGGAACCCGAGGCGTGGACGCCGGCCGACAGCCTGGGCTGGGGCAAGATGATGGCCTGGGACCTCGGCGGCAACTGGTCGAACGAACTGGCGCGCATGCGGCTCGCCAACCGGCTCACGCCGCAGCAGCTGGCCGAGTTCTTTCCGCCCTATCCGGGCGACGCCCCGGTCAGCCTCGCCGACCTGCGGTCGCTCTACCGCGCCGCCGCCGGGGCGATCGATCTGGCCGCGCTGACCACACGCGCGCCGATCGCCCCGGAGGGGCTGGGGTCGAACAACTGGGTGCTGCGCGGCAGCGCGACCGCGACCGGAAAGCCGCTGCTCGCCAATGACCCGCATCTCGGCCTTGCCGCGCCTGCGGTGTGGTATTTCGCGCACCTGTCGGCGCCCGGGCTCGAGGTGATCGGCGCCACCCTGCCGGGCGTGCCGGGAATCGTGCTCGGCCGCAACCAGCGGATCGCCTGGGGCTTCACCAACACCGGACCGGACACCCAGGATCTGTTCCTCGAGATGGTCGACCCGGCCGATCCGGGCCGTTACATGACGCCGTCCGGGCCCGCGGCCTTCGAGCGGCGCGAGGAGATCATCCGCGTGCGCGGCAGCGATCCGATCACGCTGCAGGTGCGCGCAACGCGCCACGGCCCGGTCATCTCGGACGTCGCCAAGAGCGTCGGCCAGGCGATGGCGCCCGGCTTCGCCATCGCCTTCGCCTGGACGACGCTGCGCGACGACGACCTGACCGCGCAGGCGCTCATGGGCATGTCGGCGGCGCACGACTGGCCGAGCTTCGTCGCCGCGCTGCGCGACTTCCATTCGCCGCAGCAGAACATCGTCTATGCCGACGTCGACGGCAACATCGGCTTCATCGCGCCGGGGCGCGTGCCGGTGCGCCGCGCCGACAACGACCTGAAGGGGCTGGCGCCGGCGCCGGGCTGGGACGCGCGCTACGACTGGTCCGGCTTCGTGCCGTTCGACGAGCTGCCGCGCGCCTACAATCCGGCCAAGGGCCGGATCGCCACCGCCAACCACAAGATCGTCCCCGACAGCTACCCGCACTACATCACCAGCGAATGGACCGAGCCCTATCGGGCGGCGCGCATCGAGGAGATGCTGGCCGCCCGCAAGGTCCATTCGGTCGCCAGCTTCCGCGAGATGCAGGCCGACGTCGCCTCGGCGATGGCGCGCGATTTCCTGCCGCTCCTGCTCGCGGCGCCGCCGGCCGGCGAGCGCGAGCGCGCCGGCCGCGATTTGCTGGCGCGCTGGGACGGGGCCATGGCCGGCAGCCGGCCCGAGCCGCTGATTTTCCAGGCCTGGTACCGCGAGCTCACTCGCCTCGTCTATGCCGACGAGCTCGGCAAGGACTTCGAATCGCTGTGGCGGCCGCGGCCGCTCTTCCTGTTCAACGTGCTCAGCGACCGCGACGGCCAGAGCCGCTGGTGCGACGACGTGACGACACCCGCGACCGAGAATTGCCCCGAGATGGTCGGCCGCGCGCTCGGCCGCGCGCTCGCCGACCTCGATCGCCGCTATGGTGCCGACATGGGGCGTTGGCGCTGGGACGAGGCGCACACGGCCGTCAGCGACCACAAGCCGTTCAGCAAGATCGCCGTGCTGCGCCATCTCTTCGAGGTTCGCGTGCCGACGCCGGGCGACGCCTACAGCGTCAATGTCGGCCGCAACGACATCCGCAACGAGGCCGCGCCGTTTCTCAACTTGCACGCCGCCTCGCTGCGCGCGATCTACGATCTCGGCGACCTCGACAATTCGCTATTCATCCATTCCACGGGGCAGTCGGGCAACGTGCTCTCGCCGCTCTACGACAATTTCGCCGCACCGTGGGCGAACGTCGAATACCTGCCGATGACCACCCGGCGCGGCGCCTTCGAGACCGGCGCGCTGGGCACGCTGACCTTGCGGCCGCGCTGACGCAGTGGCGGTCACTCTTGCCGACATCGAGGCGGCGGCGCGGACGCTCGACGGCGCCGTCCTGCGCACGCCCTGCCTGAAATCGCGCACGCTCTCCGAGATCGCCGGCTGCGAGATCTGGGTCAAGTTCGAGAACCTCCAGTTCACCGGCTCGTTCAAGGAGCGCGGCGCGCTGGTCAAGCTGTCGAGCCTCGGCGCCGCCGAGCGCCGGGCCGGGGTCATCGCCATGTCGGCCGGCAACCATGCCCAGGGGGTGGCCTACCACGCCGGCCGCCTCGGCATTCCGGCGACCATCGTCATGCCGGCGATCACCCCCT
>CAYTWJ010000001.1:29083-42997 GCA_964442055.1 uncultured Rhodospirillaceae bacterium
CCAGCCCGGACACCCGGCCGAGCAGGCGGGCGGGATCACCCCCTTCGTGAAGGTGCGCGACACCCGCGCCCACGGGGCACGCGTGCTGTTGCAGGGCGAGACGCTGGCCGAAGCCGCCGCCTTCGCCAATGCCCTTGCCGGCCGCGAGGGCCTCACCTTCGTGCACCCTTACGACGACGACCAGGTCATCGCCGGCCAGGGCACGATCGCGCTCGAAATGCTGGCCGACGCGCCGGCGCTCGACACCCTGGTGGTGCCGGTGGGCGGCGGCGGGCTGATCACCGGCATCGCCATCGCGGCGAAGGGCTTGCGGCCCGGTATCCGCATTGTCGGGGTCGAGAGCGAGCTCTACGCCGCGCTTTACCAGTCGCTGCACGGCCAGACGATCCGGGTCGGCGGCGCCACCATCGCCGAGGGCATCGCCGTGCGCGACATCGGCACGCGCACCCTCGCCGCCGCACGCACGCTGCTCGACGACGTGCTGGTGGCGCCCGAGTCGGAGATCGAGCGGGCGGTGGTGCTGCTGTGCGAGATCGAGAAGACGGTCGCCGAGGGGGCCGGCGCGGCCGGCCTCGCCGCCGTGCTGGCCCATCCCGAGGGCTTTCGCGGCCGCCGGGTCGGCTTGGTGCTGACCGGCGGCAACATCGATTCCCGCCTGCTCTCTTCGATCCTGATGCGCGGGTTGGTGCGCGACGGGCGGCTGGTCCGCCTGCGCGTCGACATCCCGGACGCGCCCGGCAGCCTCGCGCGCGTCACCGGCCTGGTCGGCGCGACCGGCGGCAACATTGTCGAGGTCTATCACCAGCGGCTGTTCGGCGTTCTCTCGGCCAAGGCGGCGGAGCTGGTGCTGGTCGTCGAGACAAGGGACCGGGCGCATATCGACGAAATGCTCGCCACCTTGTCCCAGGCGGGCTACCGCGCCTTGCTGCTCGACTCCTCGTCCCAGCCGCCGTCGACCCCGCAATAGCGGCCGCGGAAGAACACCAGCGGCTGCCCCGCCGCGGGGCGAGCGATCTCCGCGACCCGACCGACGACGATGATGTGGTCGCCGCCGTCGTGATTGGCGCCGACCGAGCCGGCGAGGGTCGCGAGCGCCCCGGGAAAGACCGGGCAGCCGTTCGCCGCCGGGGCATGACCGATGTCGCGGAAACGGTCCGCGTCGTTGCCCGCAAAACGCTCCGACAGCGCGACCTGGGAGCGGGCGAGCACGTTGACCGCGAAGGGGCGGCCGGGGGCGAAGAACGTCGCGCTGTTGCCGACCCGGTCAAGGCTGAACAGGATCAGCGGCGGCGCCAGCGATACCGAACTGAAGGAATTGACAGTGACGCCGACCGGCCGCCCCTCGGCGTCGAGGCCGGTGACCACGGTGACGCCGGTGGCGAAACAGCCCAAGGCGTCACGGAAACGATGCGTATCGAAAGACATCGCACCCCTGGCTTGCAGCCCAGCCGTGTTGCGCCGGCACCATAGCCGGCGTTCCGGGCCTTCGGTCCCGTCTCGCTGCGGCGCAACTTAAACCCCTTATTAACCCAACTCGCCAAGTATTGGGGGCAATTTCCGCCCGAACGCCCGAGGCCGCCCCCGCATGTTCTTCATCGTCGGCGTCGTCATTGTGCTCGCCAGCGTGCTCGGCGGCTATATGGCCAATGGCGGCCATGTCGGCGTGCTGTGGCAGCCGTTCGAGTTCGTCATCATCTTCGGCGCCGCGGTCGGCGCCTACGTCATCGCCAACCCCCTTTCGGTGCTCAAGGCGACGGCGGGCGGAATGGGCCAGCTGCTCAAGGGCGCCCGCTACAACAAGGAGAGCTATCTCGAGCTGATCAGCCTGCTCTACAGCGTCTTCAAGCTGGCCAAGACCAAGGGCATGCTGGCACTCGAGCAACATGTCGAGAATCCGCACGAGAGCAAGCTGTTCCAGCAATTCCCGGCCTTCGCCGCCGACCATCATGCGATGACCTTCCTGTGCGACTACCTGCGCCTGCTCACGCTCGGCACCGAGAACGCCCACGAGATGGAAAGCCTGATGGAGCAGGAGCTGGAGACGCATCACCACGAGAAGCTGCAGCTCGCCACCGCGATCCAGACCATGGCCGACGGCATGCCGGCGCTCGGCATCGTCGCCGCGGTTCTCGGCGTCATCCACACCATGGGCTCGATCACCGAGCCGCCCGAGGTGCTCGGGCACCTGATCGGCGGCGCGCTCGTCGGCACATTCCTCGGCGTGCTGCTCTCCTACGGCTTCGTCGGACCGATCGGCAAGTCGCTGCAGAACATCTACGAGGCCGAGGGCAAGTACCTGGAATGCATCAAGGCGGGGCTGCTGGCCCATCTCCAGGGCTATGCCCCGGCGGTCTCGGCCGAGTTCGCGCGCAAGGCGCTGCTCTCGACGGTGCGGCCGACCTTCTACGAGGTCGAGGAAGCGACCAGCAAGTTGCAACCCGTCTGATCCGGCGGCCAGGTCATGGACAACAAGCCGGTCATCATCAAGAAGGTCAAAAAGGCCAGCCACGGCGGCCACCACGGCGGCGCCTGGAAGGTGGCCTATGCCGACTTCGTCACCGCGATGATGGCCTTCTTCCTGCTGCTCTGGCTGCTCAATGTCACCACCGACGAACAGCGCAAGGGCATCGCCGACTATTTCGCCCCGGCCTCGATCAGCAAGGTCACCAGCGGCGCCGGCGGCGTGCTCGGCGGCCAGACCATCGTCGTCGACGGCAGCATGGTCTCCACCAACGGCATGCCGGCGGTGGTCATCGGCATGGCACCGATGCCGCGCCAGGACGCGCAGCAGAGCGGGCCGCCCTCCGATGAGGACATCCAGCGGCGCCTCGCCGAGAAGGAGCAGCAGGAGTTCGACAAGGCCGAGGCCGCGTTGCGCCAGGCCATCCAGCAAAGCCCGGACAGCGCCGAGCTGGCCCGCCACCTGATGATCGACATGACGCCGGAGGGGCTGCGCATCCAGTTGGTCGACCAGGACAAGCAGTCGATGTTCCCGAGCGGCAGCGCGGCCATGAACGAGCGCGCCCGGAACCTGATGGCGATGGTGGCCAAGGTCGTCGAGCGGCTGCCGAACAAGCTGTCGATCAGCGGCCACACCGACGCGCAGCCGTTCCGCCGCGACGCCGGCTACGGCAACTGGGAACTGTCGAGCGACCGCGCCAACGCCAGCCGGCGCGCGCTGGTCGATTCCGGGATCGACGCCGCGCGCATCCAGCAAGTGACCGGCCGAGCCGACCAGGAGCCGCTGATCTCCGACAGCCCGCTGCACGCTTCCAACCGGCGCATCTCGATCGTCCTGCTGCGCGACCAGCCGCTCGGCAAGCCCGCCGAGCCGGCGCCTGGCGGTGCCGCCCGCCGCGCCGCCGAACCTGCCGCGACCCCGCCGCCGCCGCCGATCCGGCGCTGACGCCGGTTGCAACCGGGCGCAGTCTCCCCATCTTTAGGGGGTGTCCGCCACGGAAATCCCCATGCCCGACACGACGTTGCCGGTCACCGCGCCGAACTGGCGCTTCTGGAGCGACCAGGCGCCCGACCCCGAGACCCAGCCGGAGTTCTACGAAGGCGTGGTGCTGCGGCGCAGCGTCGCCTACCTGATCGATCTGGTCATTATCGGCGCGATGCTGGTGGTGGTCTGGGTCCTGGGCATCCTTTTCGGCATCGCCAGCTTCGGCTTGCTGATGCCCCTGGTGGCGCCGCTCGTTGCCGTGGTGCCGCTCGCCTATCACACCTGGCTGATCGGCGGTCCGACCTCGGCCACCGTCGGCATGCAGATCATGGGCGTCGAGGTCCGCACCTGGGACGGCCGGCGTCCCGGCTATGTCCAGGCGGCGCTGCAGACCGTCGTCTTCTATACGAGCGTCGCCCTGACCAGCTGGCTGATCCTGCTGGTCGCGCTGTTCAACCCGCGGCGCCGCTGCCTGCACGACTTCCTCTGCGGCACCATCGTCATCCGCAGCCGGCCGGCGGTGCGCGCCGGCCGCTGAAGGCCGCGCTTCGTTCTTGGCAACGGCGTGCCGCCCGCACATGATCGCGGCGTGAACGAATCCGTGACCGATCCGCTCCGGCGCGGCAGCTACGCCCATTGGCGCAGCGAACACATCCGCTATGGCGACCTCGACACCAACGGGCACGTCAACAACATCGCCTTCCTGGTCTACAGCGAAAGCGGCCTGGTGCCTTTCCTCGCCGCGCTCGGCCACCCCGTGGATCACCGCGAGACGCCGTGGATGACCGCGCGCATCGAGATCGACTTGCGCGCCCAGTTGCACTATCCGGGCGAGGTCGACATCGGCACCCGTGTGCTTGGGCTCGGCCGCTCGTCGCTCACCCTGGGCCAGGGCCTGTTCAGCGGCGAGAGCTGCGCCGCGACGCTGCGGCGCGTGATGGTGCTGGTCGACCGCGCCGCAGGCGGAGCACGCGAGATCCCGGCCGACCTGCGCGCAAGGTTAACCACCTTCGCCGCCCCCTGATCCCTCCGGGGGCCTTCCGCCCGCCGCCGCTTCCGGGTTAAGCTTCGCTCAACCTCGGGCGTCCAGGGAGGACAGGTGAAGCACCGGGTCCAGATACCTTTGCGGCATTTCTTCGCCACGCCGCCCACCCCCTGCCCCTATCTGGCCGACCGGATCGAGCGCAAGGTCGTCACCCTGCTCGCCGGCGACGATCCCGACCGCCTGCACGAAGCCCTGTCGCATGCCGGTTTCCGGCGCAGCCAGGACCTGGCCTATCGCCCCGCCTGCGACGAGTGCAGCGCCTGCGTCGCGGTGCGCATCCCGGCCTGGGCGTTCGAGCCCGACCGCGGCCAGCGCCGGATCCGCAAGCGCAATGCCGCGGTCGAGGCGCGGGTGCTGCCGGCCGAGGCCACGCGCGAGCATTTCGCCCTGTTCCGCCGTTACATTCTCGCGCGCCATGTCGGCGGCGGCATGGCCGACATGGATTTCGGCGACTATCGGGCGATGGTCGAGGACAGCCTGGTGCGAACCCAGATCACCGAGTTCCGCGAGCCTTGCGGCCGGCTCGCCGGCGTCTGCCTGGCGGACCGGATGAACGACGGCTTCTCGCTGGTCTACAGCTTCTTCGAGCCCGAGCTTTCGAGGCGCAGCCCCGGCACCTTCATCATCCTCTGGCATGTCGAGGAAGCCCGGCGCGCGGGCCTGCCCTACGTCTATCTGGGCTACTGGATCCGCGAAAGCCACAAGATGGCCTACAAGTCGGAATTCCGCCCGCTCGAGGCCCTCGGCACCCATGGCTGGCAACGCCTGAGCGCCTGAGCCGCGGCCCGGTTTGCAGAGCCGCAGCCAAACCCTATAATCCGCGCCAGCTTTGACCGGCCGCGGCAACGGTGCGCCGGCTATCGAGGCGACCGGACCGGCGCGACCCGCGGCGGTGCGGCAAACGAACCAGCATCGGGAGGGAAATCCGCACATGAAACGTCGTCAGTTCCTCAAGGGGGCCGCTGCCGCATCGGGAGCCGTCGCCGCCGCATCGAGTTTCCCCGCTCCGGCGATCAGCCAGGGCAAGATGGAATGGCGCATGGTCACCGGCTGGCCGCGCGGCCTGCCCGGCCTGCACACCGGCGCAGAGCGGTTCGCGCAGCGGGTCGGCGCCATGACTGGCGGCCGTCTGACCGTGAAGGTCTTTGCCGGCGGCGAGCTGGTACCGCCCTTCGGCGGCTTCGACGCTGTCTCCAGCGGTGCCGCCGAGATGGCGCACGACGCGCCCTATTATCACGTCAGCAAATCGCCGGGGACGGCGTTCTTCTCGACCGTGCCGTTCGGGCTGACCGCGCCCGAAATGGATGCCTGGATCAATTTCGGCGGCGGCCAGCAGGTCTGGGACAAGCTCAACGCCCAGTTCGGCCTCGTCTCTTTCCACGCGGGCAATACCGGCCACCAGATGGCCGGCTGGTTCCGCAAGGAGATCAAGTCGCTAGAGGACATCAAGGGCCTCAAGGTCCGCATGCCCGGCCAGGGCGGCCAGGTCCTGCAGAAGCTGGGCGCCACGGTCGTCAACCTGCCCGGCGGCGAGATCTTCGCCGCGCTGCAAGCGGGCACGATCGACGCCACGGAGTGGGTCGGCCCCTACAACGACCTCGCGCTCGGCTTCTACAAGGTCGCCAAGTTCTACTACTGGCCCGGCTTTCACGAGCCCGGCACAGCGCTGCAAGTGATGATGAACAAGGCCAAGTACGACGCCCTGCCGGCCGACATCAAGGAGATCATCCGCACCGCCTGCGCCGCCGAGAACAACACGGTGCTGTCCGAATTCTACGCGCGCTCGGGTCCGGCCCTTACCGAGCTCGTGCGCAAGCACGGCGTCCAGCTCCGCCAGATGCCGCGCGACGTGCTCGAGGGCCTGGGCAACGCCTCTGGCGAGGTGATGCAGGAGGTGATGGACAAGGGCGACCCGCTGACCAAGGAGGTCGCCAAGAGCTTCCTCAGCTTCCGGCGCGAGATCATCCAGTACACGCGCGTCAGCGAGCAGGCCTACATGAACGCCCGCCTGCTCAAGTTCAAGTATCCCGGCTGATCGGCCGGACAACGCATCAGGAACCCGCGCCGGGAAACCGGCGCGGGTTCTTCTTTCTCGCGGGAAAGATTACCGCTTGGCCGCGCCGTCGGCGGGCTCCTCGTCCGGCGCCTGATCCAGTCCGCCCGTTTGCGGCTCCCCCTCTTCGGCTGGCAGGTTCTCGTCGGGCGCCTGGTCGAGGCCGCCTTCGGGCTCCGCCCCAGGCAGCGGGGCACCCGGCTCCGCACCTGGCGCCTGCTCGAAGCCGGTCGGACCGGTCGGATAGACCGGCGCCTCTGCCGGCGCGGCCACGCCCGCCGTGCCGCCGTAGATCTTCTCCGGCAGCCAGGTGGCCATTCCCGGCGCGAACCACATCAGCAGCATGCCCACCACCTGGGCCGCCACGAACGGCACGATGCCGCGATAGATATGCGTGGTTGTCACCTCGGGCGGCGCGACGCCGCGCAGATAGAACAGCGAGAAGCCGAAGGGCGGCGTCAGGAAGCTCGTCTGCAGGTTGACCCCCATCAGCACGCCGAGCCAGACGGGATCGACGTCGAGCAGCAGCAGCGCCGGCGCGGTGATCGGCACGACGATGAAGATGATCTCGAAGGTGTCGAGGAAAAAGCCGAGGAAGAACATCAGCGCCATGACGACGAACACCGCGCCGGCGGCGCCGCCGGGCATGCCGGCCAGCACGTCGGTGACCAGCTTCTCGCCGCCGAGGCCGCGGAACACCAGGCTGAACACCGAGGCGCCGAACAGGATGATGAACACCATCGAGCTGATGCTCATGGTCGAGCGCATCACCTCGACCAGCACCTTGAGCGAGAACTGGCGCCGCGCCGCGGCGAGCAGCGTGGCGCCAACAGCGCCGACGGAGGCCGACTCGGTCGGGCTGGCGACGCCGGCGAGGATCGAGCCGAGCACGGCGACGATCAGAACCAGCGGCGGCAACAGGGCATGGACCACGCGACCGAACAGGCCGCGCCGCTCCTCGGGGCTCATCTCCAGCGCCGGGCACGATTCGGGTTCGCTCGCCGCCTTGAACAGGACCCAGGCGATGTAGAGCCCGACCAGCACGAAGCCGGGAATGAAGGCGCCGGCGAAGAGATCGCCGACCGACACCGGTTCCGGCGCGAGATTGCCTTTCGCCGCCTGCGCGGCGGAGTTGGCGCCCTGCAGCAGGTCGCCGATGAAGATCAGCACCGTCGACGGCGGAATGATCTGCCCGAGCGTGCCCGAGGCGCAGATGATGCCGGTGGCGAGCTTGGGGTCGTAGCGGGCGCGCATCATCGCCGGCAGCGACAAGAGCCCCATCGTCACCACGGTCGCGCCGACGATGCCGGTAGAGGCGGCCAGCAGGGCGCCAACCAGGATCACCGAGATGCCGAGGCCGCCGCGCAGCGGGCCGAAAAGCTGGCCCATCGTGGTGAGCAGCTCCTCGGCGATGCGCGAGCGCTCGAGCATCACCCCCATGAAGACGAACAGCGGCACCGCAACCAGCACCTCGTTGGTCATGATGCCGAGGTAGCGCGGCGCCAGGCCCTGGAGGAAGCTGAAGTCGAACACGCCCAGGGCATTGCCCAGCACCGCGAACATCAAGCCGGTGCCGGCGAGCGTGAACGCGACCGGGAACCCCACCATCACCAGCAGGATGGTGGACAGGAACATCGCGATGGCGATGATCTCGCCGAGCGTTGCGAGGTCCATGGCGCGGCTCTCTAGCGGCTGCCGCCTTGGCGCGCCAGTTCCGGCTGGCCGCCGATCAGCAACAGCGAGCGACACATGACGCCGAAACCTTGCAGGCCGACCAGTACGGTGAAGACGATGATCTCGGTCTTCAGCAGGAACAGGCCGGGCATGCCGCCGATATTGGTCGACGGCTCGAACAGCCGCCACGAGATCGCCACCCACGGCATGCTCGTCGCGACCAGCACGGCCAGCCAGGGCAGCAGCCAGACGACGCAGCCGATCAGGTCGATCCACGCCTTCGCCCGCTCCGACATCCGCGCATAAAAGATGTCGACCCGCACATGGCCGCCGACCAGATAGGTGTAGCCGGCGCCGACCACGAATACGGTGGCGTGCAGCCAGACATAGAGATCCTGCATCCAGATGAAGCCGACGTTGAGCACGTAGCGCATGAAAACGCCGGCGAAGCAGACCAGTACGGTGGCCAGGGTCAGCCAGGCGATAATGCGTCCGACCAGGTCGTTGATGGCGTCAACGGCCCGCGCGAAGGCGGCCAAGCGATGCACTACCCGTCTCCCAACGTGCGGCCGGCCCGCAACCCGGCCGCCGACCGCTGCTTACCCCCATTCCCCGACGACCCGGACTGGCCGCGCCGCGCACCGAGGCCCGCCGCTTGTCGCGCGGCGTGGCCGATCGGCCCCCTTCACTAGCGCAAGTCCGCGCCGGACCCAAGGAAATTGCGCCGGGCGCCGGCTTCGCCCTATGATCCGCGCCGCGGCATTCGCGAGACCCCTCGTGCCAACCGGCGAGCTTCTCCTCGACAGATTCTTTCGCCAAGGGCGCTGGCTGACCCTCTGGCTGGCAGCGGCGCTGCTGCTGGCCGGCCTTCCCGGCGTCCATTGGCAGCCCCTCGGCGCCGCGCTCGCCCAAGTCCAGGTCGGCGACGACGGGCACCCCGCCGCCCTTCTCGACAAGCGGCCGACCTTCGGCGCGGTCGTCGCATCCAAGCAGCATCAGAGCACCAAGCCGCAACTCAAGGGTGGCGATGACGCGCCGGCGGCGACGCTGCCGGCCTCGCACAGCCTGGTCGCCGCCCGCCGTCATGCCGGCGGCACAACGGCCACGGCCACGCCGCATTACGCCGGCCATATCCGTCCCCAGCCCACCGGCCCTCCCCTCGCCTAGCGAACGCCGATCGGCGGCAAGGCTGCCGCTGATTCCTTTTCCTCGCGCACCCGGGAGTTCTCTCGATGGGCTTTCGTCCTGCTGTCGGCCGCTGGGGCCGCCGGCGAAACGCCGTGCCTGGCACGACTTCGCCATGACACTTGTCGCCTACTACGCGCTGCACGCCCTGCTCGCACTCGTTGTCGTGGGCAGCTTCGGTTGGCGCCTCGTCCGCAAACAGCCGATCGAGACGGCCGCCGTGAAGGTCATCTACGGCGCTCTCATCGTCTCTGCCGGCCTGATCCTGCTCGCCGTCGGGCGGGCCTGGCAGTGACATCGGAAAGGATCGAACCATGATTGCCGATCTGACGCTTTTCCTCGTCGGCGTCGCGCTGGCTGTCGACAGCGCCGCCCTTTACGTCTATGCAGTCAAGGCGTCGCGTGCCGCGACTCCAGGCGGCTGGCTCGCCAGCGACGCCATGGCCGAATACGTCGTTCTTGCCTCCTTGAGCGGCTTCATCATCGGCGCGGCGCTGATCATCCGCGAGGCGATCAACCTGCTCTGAGCCGCGCGCCGGGGGCTTGCCGGCGGCGGCCGCGAGTGATTCACTTCGCGGGGTGAGACGCTCCCGGCCCGCCGCGCTGCTCTCCGTCGCCCTGGCATTCGGCCCGGCGACTTGCGCGCTGCCGCCGGCGCCGTCGGACGCCGCTTCTACGGCGGCCAGCGGCCTGAGCCTCCGGCTGCAGGTGCCGGGCACGGTGTCCGCCGCCGCCGACAACATCCCGGTGCGCGCGATGCTGACCAACCGGGGCGACGCGCCGCGTCGGCTCAGCGTGGCGACGCCCTGCGACGTTCACGCCTGGATCATCGCCGACGCGCGCGGCAACGAAGTGATGCGCGAGCCGCCCGAGATCTGCGCCCAGGTCATCGCCGAGGTCGTCCTCGCCCCGGGCGAGACGGTGGCCGCCGACGCCTCGATCGGGCTGCCCCACGGCCTGCTCAAGCCGGGGGCGGCCTATGTCATCCGCTACCGCTTCTGGGGCCAGCCGGCGGCGGCGGAGTTCCAGGCGCGTTGATCGGCTGCTCGCTGGTCCAGTCGTAGGTGCCGCGGTCGCGCTCCTCGACCGCGCGCTTCCAGCCCACCGCCTCGGCGCGGCGCTTGAACGCCATCCCCTCCGGCGAGTGGCGGGCGATGCCGTCGAACAGCGTCGCCATCATCTGGGTCGTGCGCAGGCCCATGTTTTCCAGCGCCTGGTTGACCATCAGCTTGTGCATCATCAGCTGGTTCTGCGGCACGGTGGCGATGCGCTGCGCCAGCCGCTCGACCTCGCCGTCGAGTTCGGCCGCCGGCACCGCCTTGTAAACGAGCCCCATGCGCTCCGCCTCGCGGCCGCTGACGCGGTCGCCGGTGAAGAGCATGCGCTTGGCCCGCTCCGGCCCCAGGCGGTAGACCCACATCGCCGTCGTCGGGCAGCCCCAGACCCGCGTCGGCATGTAGCCGATCTCGGCGTCCTCGGCCATGACGACGATGTCGGCGCAGAGCGCGATGTCGCTGCCGCCGGCGACCGCGAAGCCGTGCACCTTGCAGACCACCGGCTTGTGCGAGCGCCATAGGCTCATGAACTGCTCGGTTTTGCGCATCATCATGGCGTAGTCCGTCATCGGGGCCCAGGGCATTTCCTGCACGCCCGGATTGGGACCCTGCGCCTGGGCATAGAGCGTGAGGTCGTAGCCCGCGCAGAAAGCCCGCCCGGCGCCCGACAGCACGATGACGTGCACCGCCGCGTCGGCGTTGGCGCGCTCGACGGCGGCGGCAAGCTCGCCGGGCATGCGGGCGTCGATCGCGTTCAGCGCCCCGGGCCGGTTCAGCACGATGCGGGCGATGCGGCCGTCGCGCTCGTAGAGGACGGTGGTCTCGGTCATGGCGGGAACTCTCCTTGGCGGGACGGGGCGCGGCTCAGCGCCGCTTCTTGCGCTCGCGCAGGTCGATGATGCCGGCGCGGCGACGCGGATCCTCGTCGGCGGCGAAGATCTGCGTCTTCTGCACCTTCTGCGTGCCGGTGGTCGGCAGCCGCTCGACGAAGAGGAGCCAGCCCGGCGCCTTGTAATAGGCGAGCCGCGCCATGCACCAGTCGAACAGCCGGCCGGCCAGCGCCGCATCCGGCGCGGTGCCCGGCATCGGCACGATGCAGGCCATCACCTCCTCCTCGCGAAGCTCGTCGGGCGCGCCCAGCACCGCCACCTGCGCCACCTCGTCGTGCGCCTGCAGGCAGGCCTCGACCTCGGCGGCGGCGATGTTCTCGCCGGCGCGGCGGATGATGTTCTTCTTGCGATCGACGAAATAGAGCATGCCGTCGTCCGACTGCCGCACCACGTCGCCGGTGTGGAACCAGCCGCCCCGCCAGGCCTCGGCGGTGGCCTGCGGGTTCTTGAGATAGCCGGCGAAGAAGCCGCGCCGCGGATCGGGGCCGGCGCAGCGCACGACCAGTTCGCCGTCGCTGCCGCGCGGCAGCTCGTGGTCCTGCTCGTCGACGACCTTGGCCTCGAACTCGCCGACCGGCCGGCCGAAGGCGCGGGTGGTGATCTGCCGCGGCTCGACATTGTCGGCGAAGATGCGCCCGGTCTCGGTCATGCCCCAGACCTCGACCAGCGGGAAGCCGAAGCGCTCCTCGAAGCGGGGATGCAGCTCCGGCTCGACCCCAGCCCCGAGGCCGAAGCGGACCTTGTGCTGCTTTTCGAGCGGCGACGGCTCCTGGTTGAGGAGCAGCGGCGGCACGACGCCGAGATAATGGACGATCGTCGCCCCGCAGCCGACCACCTCGCTCCACCAGCGGGCCGGGCTGAAGCGTTCCGGCAGGATCAGGCAATTCGCGGTGAGGATGGCGCAGGTCGCCGTCACCGCCTGGTGGTTCATATGGAAGAGCGGCAGCGGATTGTAGAAGCGCTCCCCGCCGCGGCGCAGCGCCAAGAGGCCGCCGAGATCGCGATACCAGGCGCCGGCGGTGAGATAATAGAAATTGGTCAGCACGCAGCCCTTCGGCCGGCCGGTCGTGCCCGAGGTGTAGAGGAGTCCGCATTCGCTGTCGGTGCCCGGCGCGCCAGCGCGCGGCGGCGGCTCAGCGGCCGGCGGCAGCGAACCCGGCAGCACGTAGGCATCGACGACCGGCAGCGGCTTGGCGCGCTCCGCGGCGACCCGTTCGAGATCGGCGACGCGCTCGGGCACGGCGACGGCCAGCGCCGCCTCGCTGTGCTCCATCTGGTAGAGCATCTCGTCGTGCCGGTAGTCGGGATTGACCGGCACGATGCCGACGCCGAGCGCGTTCAGGGCGAGATAGTGCAGGAAGAAATCGGGGCGGTTCTCGAGCAGCAGGGCGACGCGATGGCCGTGGCCGTAGCCGGCGTCGCGGTAGAGCGTGCGCAGCTCGGCCACGCGCGCCGCGACGGCCCCGTAGCTCCACTCGCCGCCCTCCGGCTGCCAGGGCCGGTCGGCCCGCGCCGGCAGGCAGAGGAACGGCTTGTCGGGATGCGCGACGGCGACGTGGCGGAAGGCGTCGAAGACGGTTTGGGGAGCGTTCGGCATGGCGGTCCATCCAACACGAGGGCGGCCGCCGCGGTCAACGCAACAGCTGCGTCGCGATGATGAAGTAGATCAGCAGGCTGAGCACGTCCTGGATCACGGTGGCGACCGGCCCGCTGCCGAAGGCGGGATCGAAACCGGCACGAGCGAACGCCCAGGGCAGCAGCAACCCGACGGTGGTGGCGACGGCGCCCGCCGCAAAGATCGACAGTGCCACCGATAGCGCGAGCGCAAAATCGCCGAAGCCGAGATAGACCGCCGGCAGCGCCGCCATGGCGAGGGCGAAGCCCATCAGGACGCCGGTGCCGAACTCGCCGACCAGCAGCCGCAGCAGGCCAGCCTGCGTCAATGACAGGCCCCGCACGGCCACGGCTTCCGACTGGGTGCCGATGGCATCGGCGAGATAGACGATGGCAGGAATGAAGAAGGCGACGGCGATGTCGGCCTCCAGCGCGCCCTCGAAGCGCGCCACCACCAGCGTCGCCAGCCCGCTGCCCGCCAGGCCGACGAACAGCCAGGGCAGCCGGTAGCGCGCACGCTGCAACGGCGGCGCCTCCAGCGCGCCGCGCGCCGCCTCGCTCGCATGCCAGATGCCCGCCATGTGGTGCAGGTCCTCGAGATGCTCGTCGCGCAGGATGGCCATCAGCGCCGCCGCCGGCACCGCGCCGAGGAACCGTCCGTCTTCATCGACCACGGGCAGCGCCGGCACGCCGCGCAGGATGGCCAGCGAGGCGGCAGCCTCGCGGTCGAGATCCGCCGACACCGTCGGCCAGCCGGCCACGACGAGGTCGCCGATCGGGCGCTCGGTCGGCGCGGCGAGCAAGGCGGTCAGCGGCACCACCCCGGCAAAGCGCCGCCCGTCGCCGACCGCGAACACCGCCTCGGCGCTGTCGTACTCTCGCCCGCGCAGCGCCGCCAGCGCCTCGCCCGCGCGGAGCGAAAGCGGCACCACCGGCACCGCCGCGTCGAGATA
>CAYTWJ010000002.1:0-13640 GCA_964442055.1 uncultured Rhodospirillaceae bacterium
GCAACGACGGCGTCACCATCGCCAAGGAGTTCGACCTCAAGGACCCCGAGGAGAACCTCGGCGCGCGCATGCTGCGCGAGGCGGCCGAGAAGACCGGCGACATGGTCGGCGACGGGACGAGCACGTCGACGATCCTGGCCCACGCGATCTTCGCCGACGGGGTGCGCAACGTCGTCGCCGGCGCCAGCGCGATCGAGATCAAGCGCGGCCTCGACCGCGGCGCCAAGGGCGCGATCGCGGCGTTGCGCGCCCTGTCGCGCCCGGTGTCGACGCGCAAGGAGAAGGCCCAGGTGGCCGCGATCTCGGCGCACAACGACGCGGCGATCGGCGAGCTTGTCGCCGACGCCATGGAAAAGGTCGGCAACGAAGGCGTCATCACCGTCGAGGAATCGAAGACCACCGAGACGGTGCTCGAGGTGGTCGAGGGCATGCAGTTCGACCGCGGCGTCCTCTCGCCTTACTTCATCACCAGCCCGGAGAAGATGGAGGCGGTGCTGGAGGATTGCCTGGTCCTCTTGTCCGACCGCAAGATCAGCGCGCTCAACGACTTGATCCCCTTGCTCGAGCAGGTGGTGAAGGCGGCGAAGCCGCTGCTGGTGGTGGCCGAGGACGTCGAGGGCGAGGCGCTGGCCACGCTCATCGTCAACCAGATCCGCGGCGGCCTCAAGAGCTGCGCCGTCAAGGCCCCCGGCTTCGGCGACCGCCGCAAGGCGATGCTGCAGGACATCGCCATCCTGACCGGCGGGCAGGTCGTGTCCGAGGAGCTCGGCCTCAGGCTCGAGCACGTCAAGCTCGAGCAGCTCGGCCGCGCCAAGCGGGTGGTCGTCGACAAGGACAACACCACGATCATCGGCGGCGCCGGCGACCGCCGGCAGATCGACGGCCGCGTCGAGCAGATCCGCCGCGAGATCGACAAGACGACCAGCGACTACGACCGCGAGAAGCTGCAGGAGCGGCTGGCCAAGCTCGCCGGCGGCGTCGCCGTGATCCGCGTCGGCGCGCCGTCCGAGGCCGAGATGAAATCGAAGAAGGAGGCGCTCGACGACGCCATCAGCGCCACCAAGGCCGCCGTCGCCGAGGGCATCGTGCCCGGCGGCGGCCTGGCGCTCTTGCGCTGCGTCGAGGCGGTGGCGCGGGCCGAGGCGGAATGCGAGGGCGACGAGCGCACCGGCGTGCAGATCCTGAAGCGCGCGCTCGAGGCGCCGACCCGCCAGATCGCCGAGAACTCGGCGGCCGATGGCGGGGTGGTGGTCGCCCGCATGCTCGAAGGCAAGGGCAATTTCGGCTTCGACGCCGGGCGCAAGCAATACGTCGACCTGGTCGAATCCGGCATCATCGACCCGACCAAGGTGGTGCGCGTCGCCCTCGAGAACGCGGTGTCGATCGCCAGCGTGCTGCTCTTGACCGAGGCGACCATGACCGAGCTTCCCGAGCCCAGGAAGGAGCACGCCGCCGAGGCGGAAATGCCGATGTAAGGCGACACCGCCGACGCCTCTTCCCACCGCGGCCCCGCCGTGCGCTACACTCGGCGCCGCATCGGCCGCACCTGCGCGCGCGGCCTGCCGTTCCGCCCCGGGGAGGCAAGACCCGAATGACCGCAAAGACCAGGCCGCCGCCGGCCACGGCGATCTCGGCGGTCGCCGCCGACCGCGTCACCGTGCGCGGCTTCGACCTCTGCCGCGACCTGATCGGCGCGGTCTCGCTGACCGAGCATTTCCTGATCCTGCTCACCGGCACGCGGCCACCGCCGGCGCTCGTCGCCGCCACCGACGCGGCGCTGGTGGCGATCGCCGAGCACGGCCTGGTGCCGTCGGTGCAGGTGGCGCGGATGACGCTGAGCGCCGCGCCCGAGGCCGTGCAGGGCGCCGTCGCCGCCGGCCTGCTCGGCTGCGGCACGGTGATCCTCGGCGCCGCCGAGAGCGCCGGGCGGCTCCTGGCCGAGGTCGCCGATGCGGCCGAGCGCGGGGACGGCGATGTCGATGCGGCGGCCATCTCGGCGCTGGCGCGGCTCAAGGCCGACAAGCGGCCGCTGCCCGG
Source organism: uncultured Rhodospirillaceae bacterium (assembly GCA_964442055.1). Classification (GTDB taxonomy): domain Bacteria; phylum Pseudomonadota; class Alphaproteobacteria; order Ferrovibrionales; family Ferrovibrionaceae; genus CAYTWJ01. The sequence continues at coordinate 2,038 of CAYTWJ010000002.1, forward strand.
CTTCGGCCATCCGGTGCACCGGCGCGAGGACCCGCGCGCCACCCGCCTGATGGCGATCGCGCACGAGCTCGGCGTCGCCGGCCGCCACGTCGCGGCGCTGCGGGCGCTCGAGCGCCACGTCGAGAGCGCCTACGGCCGCTGGCTGCCGACCAACGTCTCGGCGGCGATACCGGCCCTGCTGCTCGATGCCGGCTATCCCGTCGGCGCGCTCAAGGGCGTGCCGCTGATCGCCCGCTGCGCGGCGCTGATCGCGCATTTGCTCGAGGAGCAGCGGCGCCCGATCGGCTTCCGCCTGGCCGAGCTCGCCGAGCAGGGGACCGCCTATGACGGGCAGCCGGCCAAGGCATGACCCTTGAGCGAGCGATGAACGAAGCCGTGTCCGCGCTCAAGCCGCCGCTCGACGTTCTCGCGGCCTATCCGCGCCACGACTTCACGCTGGGAAGCCTGCTGGCCAGCCGGCTCGCGCGTGAACCTGGGCGCGACTTCCTGCTGTTCGAGGGCCGCCGCTGGTCGTGGCGCGATTTCGACGCCGCGGTGGCCCGGGCGAGCGGTTGGCTCCTCGGCCGCGGCGTGCGGCCGGGCGAGCGCGTCGGCGTCATCGCCCCCAACCATCCGGCGGGCGTCATCCTCCTGTTCGCGCTGGCCCGCCTCGGCGCCATCATGGTGCCGACCAACCCCGATTTCGGCGTCGACGAGGCGAAGTACGTCTTCACCCATGCCGGCGTCAGCGGCGTGCTCTGCGCACCGGCGGCCGTCGCGGTGGCGGAAGCGGCCTGCGCCGACCTGGCGACGCGGCCCTGGTTCGTGCTGACCGAGCCGGGCGTCCCGGGATTCGAGGCCTTCGAGGAAGCCGTCGCCGGCGCCGCGCCGCCGCCCTACGCGGCTTTGCCCGACGTCGGGCCGGACAGCACCTGCCTGATCATCTACACCTCGGGGACCACCGGCTTTCCCAAGGGCGTCATGCACAGCCAGCGCAGCGCCATTCTTGCCGGCGAGGGCTTCGTCGGCCGGCTCTGGCTGCAGCCCGACGAGCGGCTACTGTGCGTGCTGCCGCTCTTCCACATCAACGCGCTGTTCTATTCGCTGCTCGGCGCCGTCGCCGCCGGGGCGACGCTGATCCTCGAGCGCCGCTTCTCGGCCTCGACCTTCTGGCGCATTGCGGCCGAGAGCGGCGCCACCGAGACCAACCTGATCGGCGCCGCCGGCGCGATCCTGCTCAAGCGCGACCCGGCCGAGTTCGTGCCGGGGCACCGCCTGCGCAAGATCGCCACCGCGCCGCTGACGGCCGAAGTGGTTGCGGGCTTCCGCGACCGCTTCGGCGTGCCCGACCTGATCGAGACCTACGGCATGAGCGAAATTCCCGGCCTGCTCGGCAACCCGTTCCCGGGGCCACGCAAGCTCGGCAGCATGGGCTGCATCTCGCCGCACCCGGACCCGACGCTGCCGCGGCCCGAGCTGCGGGTGGTCGACGACGACGGCGCCGAGCTGCCGGCGGGCGAGGTCGGCGAGCTGGTGGTGCGCACGCCGACCATCATGCAGGGCTACTACCGGGCGCCCGACCTGACCGCGGCGGCGTTCCGCGACGGCTGGTTCCTCACCGGCGACCTCTGCCACCGCGACGCCGACGGCTTCTATTTCTTCTTCGAGCGCAAGAAGGACATTATCCGCCGCCGCGGCGAGAACATTTCCGGCGCCGAGCTCGACCGCGTCATCGGCAGCCATCCCGCGGTGCTGGAGGCGGCGGCGCTCGGCGTGCCCTCGCCGATGGGCGAGGAGGACATCCTGGTCGCGGTGGTGCGCCGGCCAGGCGCCGCGCTCGATGAGGCCGGCGTCGCCGACTGGGTGCGCCGCCACCTGGCGGCGGTCAAGGTGCCGCGCTACGTGGCCTTCGTCGACAGCCTGCCGCGCACGCCGACCCAGCGCGTCGCCAAGTTCAGGCTGCGCGAGGACAAAGCGCTGCGGGCCCGCGCGGTCGACCTGGAGGCATCCCGGCCAACCTGCAGACCGGGCTGAAACAATCGCGACACTGAGGCGTTCGCGACGGCATCAAGCGGAAACGGCGCTTCGGCATTCTCCACGGCGAACGTTCAAGCGCCCGCCGATGACCGGCGGGCGGAACGCCGAGAAGAAGGAGACTGGAGATGTCGAAGCGAATCATCGGCGCGGCGCTGGCCGCGGGCTTCCTGGCGGCGGCCGCGGCGGCGCAGGCCGGCGCACCCGACAAGACCACCAACACCGGCTGCGTCCAGGGCGAGGTGCTGCGCTACGCGCAGCTCTCGAAGAGCGGCGCGCTGTGGAACCCGAACGGCAGCAACCTCTTTATCGACGTCGATCCCGCCGTTGGCGCGGACGAGGTCTTCGTCGCCCAGCACGTCACGCTGGGCATCAACACCAACGATCCGGGCTACGGCGCGAGCGCGGCGCTGGTCGACGCGCCGCTCGATGGCTCGCCCACATCGCAGGTCGCCGCCTATCTCGGCTTCGCGACGACCGGGCAGGGCAACCATGCCAACCTGCACACCATCCGCCAGCCGCTGACCGCCTATATCCGCGACGGCCGCAAGGCCACTTTCAGCGTCGGCGTCGACGGCCCGGCGCCGGTGATCGCCGCCACGGTGACGCTGGCCGGCTTCTACGCGCGCGACTGCAACGGCATCTGAGGCCCGGCGCCACGGGCTCCGCCGGCGGCCGAGTCGGCGGGGCCCGCCGGCCTACTCGGCCGGCAGGGCGAAGAGCTCGTGGCGGGCGCTGACGCCCTTCAGCTCGTGCGCGCCCCGCGCCAGCAGCTTGCCGGGATAGGCGCGGGCAAAGGCCTGCGAGACCAGCACCGCATCGCCGAGCTGCTTGGTCATGCCCTCGATGCGCGAGGCCTCGTTCGCGGCCGAGCCGATCACGGTGAACTGCAGCCGCTCGGGGATGCCGATATTGCCGTAGGTGACGTCGCCGAGATGCAGGCCGATGCCGTACTCCATCTTCGGCAGGTCGGGCCTGGTGTCGTTGGCCGCGGCGATGCGCTGCCCGGCGGTGCGCACGGCGCGAATCGCGCGGCGGCAGGCCTCGGGCGTGCCGGTGCCGCCGCTACGCGCCTGCCGCGCCGATTCGACGATCGGAAAGATCGCCAGCACGGCGTCGCCGATGTAATTCAGCACCTCGCCGCCATTCTCGATCACCGCGCCGGCCATGGCGTGGAAGAAGCGGTTGAGCTGGGCCAGGTAGGCGCCGTGCTCCATGCTGCCGGCGAGAGTCGTCGAATTGCGCAGGTCGCAGAACCAGATGACGGCGTGGATCCGCTCGCCGTCGCCGTGCCGGATCTGCCCGTCGAGGACGCGCCGCCCGGTATGCCGGCCGAGATAGGTCTCGAGCAGCGTGACCGCGGTGCGACGCTGGGCGTGGACCTCGAACAGCCGGCCGAGGGTGGGCAGCACCTCGTAGACGTTGCCAAGATGGGCGGTGCGAAAGCCGCCCGCGGCGAAGGAGGTCATCGACATGACGTTGATCTGGCCGTCGGAGAAGCGGAACGGCATGGCGACGTAGTCGGTCGCCCCCTCGGCATGCAGCTCGCGCAGCACCGGGAAGTCGAGCTTGACGTCGTTGCCCTCGAGCCGCCGCCTGATGCCGCCGGCGCCGCGGATGATCGGCGCGAACGGACTGTCGGCGAACTTGGGCTGGTGCAGGATGTCGTGGGGCTCGAGGATGGTCTTGACCTCGCCGCCATCGGCGCGCCAGATGAACACCGAGGCGAAGACCTGCGGATGCAGGGTTGGCACGATCACGGTCATGCGCGCGATCGGCACGCCGTTGTGGACCAGGCAGCGGCAGAACCCGCCGACCAGCTCATCGGTGGCCGCGATCCGCCAGGCGTCGCGCAGCAGCCAGCCGGCGATCCGGTTGGCGTGCATGCTGTCGACGTTCTCGTCGACGAAGGGGACCTCCTCGTCGCCCTCGTAGATGGCGCTGACCCGGTCGGGGTAGAAGGACAGATAGCCCTTCACGTCGCGCGCGTCCTCGTAGGGGTCCTCGTAGGCCCAGACCGCGTTCTCCGCCGTCGCCCCGCCGACCTTGATCGTCCAGTAGCTGGCGTTGCCCTTGAAGGGACAGTGCGTCGCGTGGTCGGTCTTCTCGAGGAACTCCATGCGCACGTCGTCGGCCGGGATGTAGAAGACCGGCGGCAGTCGGGTCTCGTGCAGAACGACGGCCCGGGTCGAATCGGCGATCCAGGTGCCGTTGAACTCGATCCTGATCCGGTCGGGGCAGGGTTCGACCCGGATGCGGTACTCGGCGTCCCCCGGCTGGGCGGCTCCGCTCGGCATCGGCTCCTCGCGCATCGGCTCGACCCTCCCGGACGGCGGTCGGGCGGTCGCCTGGCCAAGGCGGCCCTTCTCGCCCACCCGCTGCAAAAAGGGAATTCTAGCTCCGGCGCCGACCCGCGGCAAAGCGCCGCTGCGCGCGGCGGGTGACGCCGCAATGCCGGCTTCAGCCTCCTTCGGCTCTGGTTGTGATCGCCGTCACGCAGATGGGACTTGCCCGTGACTGCGGTCACCGACAACCGGCGCGGCAGGGACTATGGTGCCTATCACGGAATGAGGAGGGTGCCATGTATACCGATCTGCACCATGTATGGAACGAGCCCGAGCCGGTGACCGAGATGGCGGCGCAAGTGGGCCTGCGCATGCTGGCAAGCAGCGTGATCCTGTGGCTGGTGGCGCTGGTCGTCGCGGAAACCCTGCTCTAGGCTTTCTTTCCCTGCCGGCGCCGACCGCGTCAAGCGACGGCGGCGCCGGCCCGACCGAACCCGGGCGGACAGACGAGCACCAGAGCGACCGCGGCGACGATGCCGATTTTGGCCGGGCTTGCCTCCGCCTCGGCCAAGTGCCAGCCTGAAAGCCCTCTTTCTCCGGAACCAAGGAACAACGATGCGCCTGCCGCTTGTCGCCGTCTTCCTCGCCGTGCTGGCCGCGGCCCCGGCCGCGGCCCAGAGCGACGCCGCCGAGCGGCGCTATTGCGACCTCTTGCAGCAGCAGTACGACCGCTTCGCCAAGCTCGGCGGCGAGGGCGCGATGCCCGGCGGCCGGGTCGATCGCGCCCTCGGCGAGGCGGAATGCCGCAAGGGCAACTACGCCGCCGGCCAGAAGCTGCTGAGCGACGCGATCAGGGCGGTCAACGGCTCCGTGCCGCCGCGCCCGGCGGGCTGACGCCGCGCCGGCTCAGGGCCGGATGACGAACCAGCCCTTGTCGTGCAATTCCTTCAGCGTCACCACGCCGGCCGGCACGATCTTGGCGTTGGCAACCAGCGGAATCTCCTCGGGCTTCTTGTTTTCCGCGCGCGCCATGTTCTGGCGGGTGTTGTCGCAGGCGTCGAAGGTGACCTGCGGCATGCTTTCCTGGAAGGTCTTGAGCCGCGCCAGGACCGGCGACTTGTCACTGCGCAACATGTTCAGCCCGGCGTTGAAGGCGACCACCACCACCTCGAGCCGCTGGCCCCTGGATTCGTAGAAGCGAACGGTGTTGGCGGCGACGTTGAGCACCGCGTTCATCTTCTCGGCGTCGTTGTCGCTGATCTGCAGCGCAATATGATGCACCTTCGGCTTTTTCGCCGCCGGCTTGGTCGCGGCCGGCTTGCTTGGGGTCGAGGTCGTCTGGGCCAGCGCCGGCGCAGGGCCGACGAGGCCGGCGGCGAAGACGACGGCAACGATGGCGGCAACAATCTGACGCATCCTGTTTCCTCCCGAGTTTTTGCCCGCGCGCAACCGCCGGGTGGGGAATATTAGGAAAATATAATCCGCCCGACAAGCGCGGCGGCCGGGTTGCCGTCGCGGCCATGCAGGCTCCGGTTGCAAGACGCCGTGCCGCCGCGCATGGTTGCGCCGTGGCCGGCACGGTCGCCGGCAGGCGAAGGGGATGGCGATGGAGACGGCCGGCGCGCGGGTGCTCGTCGTCGACGACGAGCCCGAATTGCGCGAGATGATCGCGGAATATCTCGGCGGGCCCGGCTTCATCGTGACCGCCGTCGACGGCGGCGCGGCGATGCGCGAGACGGTGGCCCGGCAGCCCTTCGACATCGTGCTTCTCGACATCAACATGCCAGGCGAGGACGGGCTCAGCCTCTGCCGCTTCCTGCGCGAGCACCACCGCCTCGGCATCATCATGGTGACGGCCGCCGGCACGACGGTCGATCGCATCGTCGGGCTTGAGATCGGCGCCGACGATTACCTGCCCAAGCCCTTCGCGATGCGCGAGCTGCTGGCGCGCGTTCAGGCGGTGCTGCGCTGGCGGCCGGCCGCGGGTGGCGAGGCAGCGCCGCAGGCCACCGGGCAGGTGCGCTTCGGGCGCTGCGTTCTCGACCTGGCGGCGCGCCGCCTCAAAACCGCCGAGGGCGAGGATGTGCCGGTCACCGCCAGCGAATTCGACCTGCTGCGCACCTTCGCGGCCAATCCCAACCGGGTGCTCAGCCGCGACGAGCTGCTCGATCTCGCCCATAGCGGGCGCGACGATCCCTTCGACCGCAGCATCGACAACCGCATCACCCGGCTGCGCCGCAAGATAGAGTCCGATCCCGCCCGTCCGCAGGTGATCAAGACCGTGCGCGGCAGCGGCTACATGTTCGTCGCCGAATAGCGGGGGGCGCCGGTGAGGGCAGATGCATTCCCGACCGCCCCGTGGGCGCTGGCGCCGGTGGCAGCTTGGCTGGCGGCTGCGGCGGGTTGGCTGGCCTGGGACGGCGCGGCGGCCGCGGCGGCAATTCTCGCCGGCGGCGGACTGGCCTCTTTGCTGGCGTCATCGGTTCTGATCGCGCGCCGACGCCCGGCCTCGGCCGCGGTCATCGGCGGCCCTGCCGGGGAGCTCGAGCGCCGACTGCGCGACAGCGAGAGCTTCAAGGCCGCGATCGTCGACAACGCGCTCGGCGCGGTGGTGTCGGTGGACGGCGCAGGGCGCATCGTCGAGTTCAACCCGGTCGCCGAGCGCACCTTCGGCTACCGCCGCGCCGACGTGATCGGCCGGCCGATGGAGGAGCTGATCGTGCCGCCGCACCTGCGCGAGGCGCATCGCCGCGGCTTCGCGCGCTGCCTGGCCTCCGGCGAGGGCGCGCTGCTCGGCCGGCGCGTCGAGATCAGCGCGCTCCATGCCGATGGCAGAGAATTCCCCGTCGAGCTGGCGATCACCGCCACCCGGCTGGCCGGCCAGCCGGCGTTCACCGCCTTCATCATCGACATCAGCGACCGCAAGCGGACCGAGGCCGAGCTGGCGCGCCAGCGCGAGGCGCTGCACCAGAGCGAGAAGCTGACCGCCTTGGGCTCGCTTCTCGCCGGCGTGGCGCACGAGCTCAACAACCCGCTGTCGATCGTCGTCGGACGGTCATCGATGCTGCTCGAGAGCGTGCGCGAGCCGGCGGTGCGCCAGCAGGCGGAGAAGATCCGCGTCGCCGCCGAGCGCTGCGCGCGCATCGTGCGGACATTTCTCGCCATGGCCAGGCGGCGGCCGCCCGAACGGGTGGCGGCCGACCTCAACGAGATCGTGCGCGGCGCGCTCGACCTGGTCGGCTACGGGCTGCGCGCCGACGGTATCGCCGTCGCCTGCCGGCTCGACGGGGCTCTGCCGCCGCTGGCCGGCGATCCCGACCAGTTGAGCCAAGTGGTGACCAACCTCGTGGTGAACGCCCAGCAGGCGCTGCGCCAGCGCCGCGACGGACGGATTCTGGCTGTGACGACCCGCGTGGTGCCGGGCGAGGCTGCAGTCGAGCTGGCGGTCGCCGACAACGGTCCCGGAGTCCCGGCGGCGAACCGCTCGCGCATTTTCGAGCCCTTCTTCACCACCAAGCCGACCGGGCACGGCACCGGGGTCGGCCTGTCGGTCTGCCTCGGCATCGTCCGGGCACATGGCGGCCGGATCGATCTGGCCGACACGGAAGGCGGCGGCGCCACCTTTGTCGTGCGCCTGTCCACCGGCGCGCCGGCCGAGGCGGCGCCGCTGCGGCCGGCCACCGGCTCGGGCGGCGGAGCGCGGGTGCTGGTGGTCGACGACGAGGCCGAGGTTGCCGAGATGCTCACCGACATTTTCGCCGCGCACGGCTGGCGGGCCGAGATGGCCGGCAGCGGCAGCGAGGCGTTGCGCCGCCTGCAGGAGCGCGACTACGACCTGATCGTCAGCGACGTTCGCATGCCGGACCTGGACGGGCCGGGCCTGTGGCGCGAATTGCAGGCCGTGCGGCCGGAGCTGTTGGCGCGCCTCGTCTTCGCCACCGGCGACACGCTCGGCGTCAATATCGCCGAATTCCTCGCCCAGTCGGGATGCCCGGTGCTCGAGAAGCCGTTCCAGCCCGAGGACGTGCTGCGGGTCGCGGGCGAACGGCTGGCCGCCGCCGGGCGAGGTAAATGATGGCTGCGCCGCGGACCCGCGCCGCCGCGCGCCTGGCGGGCACCGCGCTCGGCGCCGGCCTGTTGGCGCTGGCCGCGCTGCCGCTCGCTGCGGCGGCGACCCGGCTCGGCCTCGCGGCACCGTCCTCGGCGCTGATCACAGGTATGGGCGTGGCGGTGCTCGCGGCGCTCCTGGCGCTGGGACTGGGCATCGCCGCCCGAGGCGGCGGCGGGCAGCGGCGGGTCGGGCTGGCGCTCGGCCTCGCCGTGCTGGCGCTCGCCGGCTATTGGGGCGCGCGCGTCGCCGGCGTGCCGCGCATCCACGACATCACCACCGATCCGGCGAACCCGCCGGCGCTATCGGCGCTCGTCGCCGAACGCCAAGCCGAGGGGGCGAACCCGCACGACTACCGGCCAGAAGTTGCTGCGGCGCAGCGCGCCGGCTATCCGGACCTCGATGGCCTTGTCATTTCGTTGTCGCCCGAACGGGCTTTCGCGGCCGCGCTGGCCGAGGCCGAGGCGCGGGGCTGGCGAATCGTCGCCACCGACGCCGCCGGCGGCCGCATCGAGGCCAGCGAGCGCACGCTCTTCTTCGGCTTTGTGGATGACATCGTCGTGCGTGTCGCGCCGGCGGGCGAGGGGCGGACGCGCATCGACGTCCGCTCGATCAGCCGCCAGGGGCAGAGCGACCTCGGCGTCAACGCGCGCCGCATCCGCGCCTATCTGGCGGGCCTGCGTGCCCGCGCCGGCGGCTGAGGATGGCCGTGGCGGGCGAGGCGAGCAAGGCCGCGCTGGTCACCGGCGGCGCCCAGGGCATCGGCCGCGCCATCGCCGAGCGATTGCTGGGCGACGGCTGGCGCGTCGCCGTGCTCGATTCGGACGCGGAAGCGCTCGAAGCCGCCGCGCCGGGCCTGCGCGGCCGCGGCGAGGTGCTTCTAATTGCCGGCGACGTGGCGCGAGAGGGCGACGTCGCCCGCGCCGTCGCCGCCGCCGCGGAAGCCTTCGGCCGCCTCGACGGCCTGGTCAACAATGCCGGCATCGGCCTGCGCAAGCCGCTCGCCGAATTGAGCCTCGCGGAATGGCGCCGGGTGATCGACGTCAATCTCACCGGCGCGTTCCTCTGCGCCCGCGCGACGGCAGCGCTGCTCGCCGTGGCGCGCGGCGCCATCGTCAACATCGCCTCGACGCGGGCCGTGATGTCGGAGCCGGGCAGCGAGGCCTACGCCGCCTCGAAAGGCGGCCTGGTGGCGCTGACCCACGCGCTGGCGCTGAGCCTCGGGCCACAGGTGCGCGTCAACTGCATCAGCCCCGGCTGGATCGACGTGAGCGGCCGGGGCAAGCCGGGTGCGCCAGCCAGGACGCCGCCGCCGGGCCCTGCCGACCATGCCCAGCATCCGGCCGGGCGGGTGGGCGTACCCGAGGACATCGCGGCGCTGGCCGCCTGGCTGCTCGGGCCGGAAGCCGGCTTCGCCACCGGCGCCAACTTCGTCGCCGACGGCGGCATGACGCGGAAGATGATCTACGTCTAAGGCGGCGGGTCAGGCGGCGGTGTTCGCTTGCACCAGTATGTCGCTATCGACCTGCAAGGTGGCGAGGACCGCCCCGGTATCGACGTAGGTCCAGGTGGTGAAGCCGCCGGCGGTCGCACCCTGCTGCCATGTGCCCGCATTGGCGCCGTCCTGGTCGACCAGTTTCAGCGTGTCGTTGGCGCCGCCGAGGATGGTCAGCGTGTCGTTGGCATCGGTGACGTCGATCACCGCGTCGGCGTCGAGGGTCAGCGTGTTGGCCTCCTGCGAGCCGCCGGAAAAGTCGAGCGTCTCGATGTCGCCAAACAGCGCATCGGCGCCGTCGTTGCCGGTGGTCGGCACCAGGCGGAAGTCGAGCGCGAAGCTCTCCTGCGAGCCCTCGCTGTCGAGCGTGACGGTGTCGATGCCGCCCGCGCTGGAAATATCATAGACGATCGGCACCGACACCGTGAAGTTGTTGCCGGCGCCGGTGATCTGCCAGATCACGCCATCGTGGCCGTTGCCCTGCTGGCCGAGCTGGATGTTGCCGGTGTCGAGCAGGGTCTGGAAGACGTTGCTGGGCGCATCCGGATCGGGCGCGAACACGTCCTTGATCAGGTCGAAATCGGTGACGTTGGTCTGGCCGTCGCCGCCGACGAACTTGATCGCCACCAAATAGTCGTGCTGCGGCGCGAACAGCACCGGCTCCTCGAACTGCAGGGTCGATTCCTGGCCGGTGCCGGCGCGCTGCGTCTCCTCGGAGGCGACGACGTTGGCGCCGAAGTCCTCGGTGATGAAGACGCGCAGCGTCTGCGTCGTCTGGTTGGTATTGGTTTTCAGGAAGGCGCCGGCGACCAGCGCGTCGGCCACATCGTTGATGGTGAGGTTGACGGTCGCCGGAGCGGAATAGGTCGTGCCGTCGAAAACCCGATAGGTGAAACTGTCGGCGCCGAAATAGTCGGCATCCGGCGTGTAGCTGAAGCTGCCGTCGGGGTTGAGGACGAGCGTGCCGTGCGATGGCCCGGTGACAAGGTCCGCGGTCAGCGTGTCGCCGTCAACGTCGCTGTCGTTGGCCAGCACGCCCGACGCGGCGCTGACCGTGAGGGTGGTGTCTTCGTCGAGGGTGTAGCTCTCCGGGTTGACCACCGGCGCGTCGTTCGTCCCGAAGATGGTGATGGTCACCGTCTCGGTGTCGCTGTCGTTGGACGTGCCCGAGCTGTCCGTCACCGTCACGTCGAAACTGAGCGTGATGGTCTCGCCGACGCCGAGGAAGTCGAGCGCGGCGTTGCTGACGGTGTAGTCCCAGCTGTTGCCGTCGACGCTGAAGCCGCTGCTGATCGCGGCGATCTGGGCCAGCGTCAGCACGCCGGCGCTCCACACGGCATCGTCGTTGTAGGCGGCGCTGACCGTCACCGTGTCGGTGGCATCGACGTCGACGAAGCTGAGCGTGCCGCTGTCCGTCAGGTTGCCGCCCGCGTTCACCGCCACATCCTCGGTGACGGCGCCGCTGGTGTCGATGGTCAGCACCGGCGCGTCGTTGGTGCCGGTGATGGTGACGGTGACGGTCTCGGAATCGCTGCCGCCATGGCCGTCGTCGATCGTCACCAGGTAGGTCTGGGTCAGCGTCTGCCCCGCCGCCAGGTCGTCGATCGCCGAATCGGCGATGGTGAAGGTCCAGGTCACCACCCCGGCGCCGTCGCCGGTCGAGCTGTTCGTCACCACCGCCGAGAAGCTGCCGCGATAGCCG
>CAYTWJ010000002.1:13740-40813 GCA_964442055.1 uncultured Rhodospirillaceae bacterium
GATCTCGGTCGCCGACCCGGCCAGCACCGCCGCCCCGATCACCGGCGCGTCGTTGACGGCGCCGACATTGATCGTGACGGTGGCGTCGGCGAAATCCCCGTCAACGCTGTTGGCCCGATAGACGAAACTGTCCTGGCCGTCGAAATTCGCATTCGGCGTGTAGGTGAAGCTGCCGTCGGCATTGAGCGTCAGCGTGCCGTGGCTCGGGCCGCTGACCAGGCTGGCCGTCAGCACGCCGTCGACGTCGCTGTCGTTGGCCAGCACGCCCGAGGCGGCGGCGACAATCTTCGGCGTGTCCTCGGCCGTCGAGTAGCTGTCGGCGGCGACAATCGGCGCGCCGTCGACGATCGGCACCGTAAGGGTCGTGCTGGAAGTGTCGCCGTCAAAGTCGCGGAGCGTGTAGGTAAAGACGTTCTGCGTCGCGCTGGTGCCGTGCTGCAGCACGTAGACGTAGTCGCCGGCGACGTGGCTGTCGAAAGCCACGGTGTAGACCTTCAGCATGCCCGCGGAGGTGACCACCGTGATGACGCCGTTTCCGTCGGGGGTAACGCCGTTGACCGAAATGATGTCGTCGCCATCGGCGCCGGCATCGTCGTTGGCCAGCAGGTTGCCCGAGACGACCGTCGCTCCTCCGCCGCTGCCGCCGGGCAACGCGCTCTCGTTCACCGCCGCAGCGACGTCGCTGTTCGCCACCGGCACGTCGTCGATGACGATGACGCTGAAGCTGTCCGCGCCCTCGGCCGCGACGAAGTTGAAGGCAAGGCCGAGGCTGTTCATCCCGCCGCCTGGCGGGTGATCGAGGTTCTGGAGGAGGACGAAGCTGTAAGTTGAATTGTCGCTGACGGTGGCGACGAAGACCACGTTGTCGACCGAGCCGACATAGGCCGTCAGCGTCTTGCCGTCGCCGCTGATTATGAATTGGACGCTCTGGCCGCCGAGAGTCACGCCGGCCAGGCCGGGCTGGCTGGCCGCGAAGGTGATCGGTGGCGTGAAGGGGGCGTATTCGCCGGCCTTGAGGACGCGCAGATCGCCGCTGGTCGCGCCGCCATTGCCCTCGCTCACCGACAGCACCGGCGGCGGCACCGGGGTGAGGATGTCCTTGGGCTGGCTGGCAGACGGGGGAACGAACGGCGGCGCGGGGTCGTCGTTGAGGCCGCCGAGGGTGGTGAAGATACTGCCGATCGAGAGGCCGAAACGGGGGTCGCCGTATTCGTGCACGCCGCCCTCGTTGCCTTCCGGCCCGGCTCGGGTCTCGAACGTGCTTTTCAGGTAATCGAAGGCGCCGCCGAACACCGAGTTGCCGAGCAGGCTCTGCGCCTGCTGCGCAGTGGCGGTGCCGGTGGCGAGCGGGCTGCGCGCGCCGCGTGCGTTCACCGCCTCGAACGGCTCGGTCAGGATCACGGTCTCGAGCTGGTTCTCGAACGCCACTTCGTGGTCGGTCGAACCGTCCTCGGATGGCAGCAGCATGCAGGTGACGGCACCGCCCTGCTCGACCGCGCAGCCGACCGTCGTGCCGCGAATGCCGAGCGTGCCGGAGGGCGTGCGCACCTTCATCGCGTCGGCGCCGCTCGCCGCCACCTCGCCGGTGATGAAGACGAAGGTGCCCTTGAGCACCGACATCACCGCCGAGCCCGACTTGGCGGCCGGGTTGTAGATCAGCTCGTCGAGCACCATCCGGGCATCGGAGCCGAGCGAGAAGTTGGTCCCGTCGGCGAACTTGACCGCCACCGAGCCGCTGCCCGAGGTTTCGAGAACGTCCTTCTGGAACACCGGCGAGCCGGCCTCGAGCGCCTCCTTGCCGCCGTTGGCGTGCGTCGCCGTCACCTTGCCGGCGATCTTCTCGACGCGGCCGATCTCGACCAGGCCGCCGCCCTGGCCGGCCTGCACCGCCGCCTGGGCGTACTGGCCGGGCGCGAGCGGCCCGGCGAGCGTCGTCACCAGATCGTGCGGCAGGAGCTTGCCGTCGGCGAGGACCAGATCCGGGCCGGCCTCGGCGCGGAAGAAGTCGACGACGAGGAATTGCGCGCCGTCGGGAGTGGTGATCTGCAGGTCGCCGCCGTTGCGCGCGAAGGCGGCATCGAGCACGGCATCGCCCGCGGGCAGTTGCACGGGCCCCTCGCCCTCGGCGATCGTGACGCCAACCGCCACGCCATCGGCCGTCGGCGTGGGCGCGATCTGCGCCGCTAAGTCGAAGCCCATTGTCCGCCCTGTTCGTGCTTTGGGTTAATTATTGCTCAAATTGTGGCACATTTCATTTGCGCACGCTAGCTGGCGAGTCGAAATTTGTTCTATGGTTAATGGGTTTAGCGGGCGCATGGTGTTGTGCGGCCTGGTCGTCGGCGGCTGAGCGCGGCGCGCCGGGCCATCCTTTCGGATAGGGAGCTTCCCGCACCATCGTGAGAATCTGGCCGCGTTCCCAGCTCGATGCCGGCGCATCGGCGCAGCCGAAGCGGCAGCGGCCAAGGTCGCGCCTGCGCCGGTCGCGCCGTCGGCGGCAGGCCAGCGGGCTCAAGATCTATCAAGGGGTGATCGCCCTGCTGATGCTGTTCACGCTGCTCGGCGTGCGCGTCTGGGACCCGGCACCGGTGGCGGCGCTGCGGCTGCAGGTCTTCGATCTCTTTCAGCGCATCCAGCCGCGCGTGGCCACCGAGCTCCCGGTGGTGATCATCGACATCGACGACGCCAGCCTGGCCGAGGTCGGCCAATGGCCGTGGCCGCGGACGACGCTCAGCCAGCTCGTCGCCCAGGCCTTCCGCGCAGGCGTCGTGGTGCTGGCCTTCGACGTGATCTTTCCCGAATCCGACCGGCTGTCGCCAGACCTCCTGGTCAGGCAGCTTCCCGGCCTCGACAGCGACATCCAGCAGGCGCTGAGGAGCCTTCCCAGCAGCGACGAGGCTTTCGCCGACATGCTGCGGCGGACCCGGGTGGTGCTGGCCGAGGCGCCGGTCGAGCGGGCGAGCGCCGCCTCCGAAGGCCGGCCGCGGCTGCGCAAGGCGGCGGTGGCCGAGATCGGCGGCGATCCCCGCCCGTTCCTGCTGCGCTTCGACGACGTCCTCCGCAACCTGCCGGTTCTGGAACAGAGGGCGGCGGGACTGGGCTCGGTGACGACCTTTCCCGAGGCCGACGGCGTCGCCCGCCGCGTGCCGATGGTCGTCAATGTCGACGGCGACCTGCGGCCCGCGCTGACCGTCGAGATGCTGCGCGTGGCCACCGGCCAGACGACCTTCGCCGTGCGCTCGAACGCCGCCGGCATCGACAGCGTGGTGGTCGCCGGCGTCTCGATCCCGACCGACCGCAACGGGCTGAAATGGGTGCATTTCGCCGCGCCGAGCCGCCAGCGCTACGTCTCCGCCAAGGACGTGCTGGCCGGCCGGGTACCGCCGGAGCGCCTGGCCGGCCGGCTGGCCATCGTCGGCACCTCGGCGGTCGGCCTGATGGACATCAAGGCGACGCCGGTAACCGCCGCCATGCCGGGTGTCGAGGTGCACGCGCAGCTGATCGAGACCATCCTATCGCAATCGAACCTGGTGCGGCCGAATTACGCGCTGGGCGCCGAGCTGGTGCTGCAATTCTTCGCCGGGCTGATGGTGATCCTGCTCACCTCGTTCACCGGCGCGCTCGCCACGCTCTTCGTCGGCGCGCTGTTCGCCGTCGGCCTCGGCTACGGCTCGTCGTACCTCTACGCCACGCAAGGCCTGCTGATCGACGTCGCCTATCCGGCCCTGGTTTCGTTCCTGATCTACGGCCTGCTGATCTACATGAAATACGTGCGCGAGGAGCGTCAGAGGAAGTCGGTGCGCCGCGCTTTCAGCCAGTATCTCTCGCCGGATCTGGTGGCCGAGCTGGGCGACGACCCCTCGAAGCTCTCGCTCGGCGGCGAGATGCGGACGATGACGTTCATGTTCTCCGACATCCGAGGCTTCACCAACATTTCGGAGGAGTTCAAGTCCGATCCGGAGAGCCTGGTGCGCCTGATCAACCGCTTCATGACGCCGATGACCGAGGCGATCCTCGCCCGCTCGGGCACCATCGACAAGTACATGGGCGATTGCATCATGGCCTTCTGGAACGCGCCGCTGCCCGACGAGGCGCACGCGGTGCATGCCTGCGAGGCGGCGCTCGACATGTTCCGCGAGCTCGAGCGCCTCAACGCCGAGCTGCGCGCCGAATCGGAACTGGCCGCCGCGGCGGCGCGCCTCGACGTCGATCCGGCCGAGTACGCGCTGGCCAAGCGGCTGAGCGAGGGCGGCGAGGCGGAGCGCGACCCGGCGCGCGCCTTCGCCATCTTCCGCCGCCAGGCCGAGCGCGGCTACCCCAACGCGCAATACAACCTGGCCAAGGCCTATCGCGACGGCGCCGGGGTGGCCGCCGACGCCGGAGAGGCGGCGCGCTGGTTCCGCGCCGCGGCCGAGCAGGGACACGCGCGCGCGCAGCACCATCTCGGCGTGCGCTACGCCCACGGCGACGGGGTCAAGGCCGACGCGGTCGAGGCGCTGGCCTGGCTGATGCTGGCCGCACGGCAGAACCTCGCCGCCGCCGAGGAGGCCCGCCGCGAGCTGATGGCCGGGTTGCCGGCGGCGCGCATCAGCCGCGCCGAGCAGCGGGCGCGCACGTTGCAGCCACGCCTCACGCGGCGCCAGATTTTCGAGCTCGAGATCGGCATCGGGATCAATACCGGCGAATGCATCGTCGGCAATATCGGCTCGCGCCAGCGGTTCGACTATTCGGTGATCGGCGACGCGGTCAACCTCGCCTCACGGCTCGAGTCGCAGTCGCGCAATTACGGCATCGGCATCATCATCGGCCAGGAGACCGAGGCCCGGGTGCGCGATTTCGCCACGCTCGAGCTCGATCTCCTGGCGGTCAAGGGCAAGCGCGAGGCGGTGCGCGTCTTTGCCCTGCTCGGCGACCGCGAGCTCGCGCTCGATCCCGCTTTCCGCGATTTCCGCGAACGGCATGCGCGCATGCTGGAGGCCTATCGGGCGCAGTCCTGGGCAGAGGCGCGCGCGCTGGCCGACGAATGCCGTGCGCTCCGCCAGGGGCTCGACGATCTCTACGACCTTTATCGGCAGCGAATCGACCTCTACGAGCAGAATCCGCCCGGGCCCGGCTGGCAGGGCGTGTTCGTCGCCGGCACCAAGTGAGGGCCACCGGCGGATCGCGCGGTTCGCGCTGAGCAGCCGGTCGATCGGAGACGCCGCCAGTCCGCCAGGGATCGACGGTTGCATGCGGGCCGGCGCGCCGGCAGACTTCGCGCTCGTGCCACGGCGATTCCCGGTCCTCGATGACCCGCTTCCGGTTCGTGAGCTCGCGTTTCTGGCTGCTCGGCGGCGTCGCCCTTCTGCCGCTTCTGGCGGTGCTCGGCGCGCTGGTCGGCTACGGGCATCTGCGCGCCCTGCCGGCAATCGTGATTCTGACTGCCGCGGTCGGCGGCCTGCTGATCGTCGTGCGCGGCATCGGCGGCGAATTGCGTGCCGCGGCCGGCGATCTCGACTCCTTGCGCCCGGGCGCGTCGGGCGCGGTGCCGGCGGCGCTCTCGCAGGCGGCGATACTGGGCGACGCGATCGATCGCCTGCGCGGCGAGCTCGCCGCCGAGCGGCGGCGCGGCGCCCAGCAGCTTGCGGCCGCGGGGACAATAGTTGACAGCCTGCCGGACCCGCTGCTGATGCTCGATGCCGAGCGTCGCGTGGTGCGTGCCAACGAGGCGGCGCGCGCCCTGATCGGGATGGATGTCGTCGGCCACGATCTGGCGCTGGCGCTGCGCCATCCGGCCGTGCTCGACGTGGTCGACGCGGCGCTGCGCGGGCGGGCGGGCGGGGGCGAGGTCGATTTCGCG
Source organism: uncultured Rhodospirillaceae bacterium (assembly GCA_964442055.1). Lineage (GTDB taxonomy): Bacteria > Pseudomonadota > Alphaproteobacteria > Ferrovibrionales > Ferrovibrionaceae > CAYTWJ01. Next base: position 19,577 of record CAYTWJ010000002.1, read on the forward strand.
CTGCCGGGACCGCGCCCGCGCGAGCTGAGCGCCCGGGTGGTGGCGCTGCCGAGCCCGGCGGCGGAGGACGCCGTCGCCATCCTGATCCTGCACGACCTGACGACGATCAAGCGCACCGAGCAGATGCGTGCCGACTTCGTCGCCAATGCCAGCCACGAGCTGCGCACGCCGTTGGCGACGCTCCTCGGCTTCATCGAAACCCTGCGCGGCCCGGCCCGCGACGACGCGGCGGCGCGCGAGCGTTTCCTGGCCATCATGCAGGAGCAGGCCGAGCGGATGGCCCGGCTCATCCGCGACCTGCTGTCGCTGTCGCAGATCGAGCTCAACGAGCACACGCCGCCGCAAGGCCGGGTCGACATCGTGGCGACGGTGCGCAGCGTCGCCGACATGCTGCAGATGCAGGCCCGCGCCAAGAACACGCGCATCCTGGTCGAGGCGGCGGAAGCGTTGCCGCCGGCGATCGGCGATCGCGACGAGCTGATCCAGGTGTTCCAGAACCTGATCGACAACGCGATCAAGTATGGCCGCCCGGACAGCGACATCCGGGTCACCATCCGCGCCGCCGGCCCGCCGCCCACGGCCGGCGGCGTCCGCGGGGCCGCCGCCGCCCTGGCCGTAGCCGTGGCCGACCAAGGCGAGGGCATCCCGCGCGAACACCTGAGCCGGCTCACCGAGCGCTTCTACCGCGTCGACTCGGCGCGCAGCCGGGCGCTTGGCGGCACCGGCCTCGGTCTGGCCATCGTCAAGCACATCGTCAATCGCCATCGCGGCGCCCTGACCATCGAGAGCACGCCCGGCCAGGGCTCGACCTTCACCGTCTCGTTGCCGGCCGCCGAAAGCGCCGCCGAGTGGGCGGCGCGCGACCTCTGAAGTCGAAGAAAATCAAATACCTGATTGATTTGGGGCAAGGCGGAACGTCATAAAACTGTAACGCTGTCGTCGTATTAGGTTCATCCACGCGACATAGAGTCGCCCGGCTTTCGCGGCGGCCGCCGCGAACACGACTCTAGAAACGCGAGGTACCAGGATGATGAAAGCGAGAACCATTCTGCTTGCCGGGCTGGCCAGCGTCGCCCTTGCCGGTGCGGCCGCGGCCCAGGCGGTCGATCCGGCCCTGCCGGCGTACAAGTCGGTTTCGGGCGTTTCCGGCAATCTGAAGTCGATCGGCTCCGACACGCTCAACAACCTGATGACGTTGTGGGCCGAGGGTTTCAGCGCCGCCTACCCCAACGTCAAGATCGAGATCGAGGGCAAGGGCTCGTCGACCGCGCCGCCGGCGCTGATCGCCGGTACCTCCCAGTTCGGCCCGATGTCGCGGCCGATGAAGTCGGCCGAGATCGACCAGTTCGAGAAGAAGTTCGGCTACAAGCCCTCGGCGGCTCGGGTCGCGGTGGACGCGCTGGCGGTCTATGTCAACAAGGACAACCCGATCCAGTGCCTGACCGTGCAGCAGGTCGACGCCATCTTCTCCAAGACCCGCAAGGGCGGCATGGCGAAGGAGATCGCGACCTGGGGCGAGGCGGGCCTGACCGGGGAATGGGCCAACAAGCCGATCTCGCTCTATGGCCGCAACTCGGCCTCGGGCACCTATGGCTACTTCAAGGAGGTCGCCCTCTTCAACGGCGACTACAAGGACAGCGTCAAGGAGCAGCCGGGTTCCTCGACCGTGGTCCAGGGCGTCGCCTCGGACAAGTACGGCATCGGCTATTCGGGCGTCGGCTACAAGACCGCCGACGTGCGCTCGGTGCCGCTGGCGGCGAAGCCGGGGGCGAAGTGCTACGACGCGACCGGCGACAACGCCTATTCGGGCGACTACCCGCTGTCGCGCTTCCTTTACGTCTATGTCAACGCCAACCCGAACCAGAAGCTGGACCCCCTGCGCGCCGAATTCGTCAAGTTCGTGTTCTCGAAGCAGGGCCAGCAGGGCACCGTGAAGGACGGGTACTTCCCGATCACCAAGCAGATCGCCGACGAGGACCTGAAGAAGCTCGGTCTCTAAAGGCCGATGCCGCTGCGGCGTGCCGGCCCTGAGCGGGGCCGGCGCGCGCAGTGTGCCTCGGCAAAGATTTGAAAGGGCCGCCGTGTTGGACCCGAACCGGAACCGGTCATGACGATTACCGCCTTCGAGGAGCAACAGCCGGCGAAGGACGCCGGCAAGCATCCTCATCGCGCGCGCAAGACGCGGCGATCGGTGCTCATTGCCGACAAGGTCGCCGACTGGACGATCAGCATCGGCGGCGTCGGCGTGATCGTCGCCGTCTTCGGCATCATGGTCTTCCTCGCCGAGGTCGTGGTGCCGCTCTTCACCGGCGGCGAGGCGATCAGGGAATTCTCCGGCAAGAAGGTATCGACGCGCGGCGAGATCGTTCTCGATCTGCTCGACGAGTACAAGGCCTTGTCGGTCGCGGTGTCGGCGGCAGGCGAGGTCACCGCCTTTCACCTTGGCACCGGCACCCCCGTCGAAGTGCCGAGCTTCGACCTCGGCGGCAAGACGCCGACCGCCTTCGCGCACGGCCCGTCGGGGAGCGACCTCGCCTTCGCGTTCGCCGACGGCACCGTGCGTTTCGCCAAGCTGACCCTGCAGGCCGACGTGCTGCCCGCCGACCGGCCGCCCGCCGGGCTTCGGCGGCTGAACGAACGCGACAGCACCGACGGGAAGGCGGTCTACAGCGCCATCGCCGCCGGCCAGATCCGCAAGGTTTCGGTCGCCGTCGTGATCGGCGACGAGCAGGCCGTGGCGCCAGGGCGGGCCATCGCGGCCATCGACTACCGCATCGGTGGCACGGTCGAGCGGCCGACCAAGGCCTTCGTAACCGTCGACGCCGACGGCGTCATGCGCCTGTCGATCGCCGAGAGCCGCCGCAACATGCTGACCGGGCGGGAGACCATCTCGGTCCAGACCGCCGAGGCTTCCGGTCTGCCGCAAGGCCTGGCGATCAAGAAGCTGCTGATGACGGAGAAGGCCGACCAGGTCTATGCCGCCGAACGCGGCGGGCGCGTGTTCCGCTTCGATGCGCGGGATTTCGCCAAACCGGTGCTGGCCGAGGTGGCGACGCTGGTCCCCCGGGGCGCCGAACTGACCGCCATCGCCTTCCTCATCGGCGAGCAGTCGCTGGTCGTCGGCAGCTCGACCGGCTCGGTCGACGTCTTCTTCCGCTTGCCGCGCGCCGATGCCAGGAGCACCGACGGCTTCGCCATGGTTCGCGCCCACCGGCTCGCGCCGCATGCCGCGCCGGTGGTCGCCATCGCGCCGAGCCAGCGCGGCAAGATGTTCGCGACCGCCGACGCCGCCGGCGAGGTCTGGCTGCGCCATTCGACCAGCGAGCAGACCGTGCTGCGGCTGCGGCCGAAGGGCGATCCCGGCCGGACCGAGGCCGTCGTGCTGGCGCCGCGCGAGGACGGCCTGCTGGCCATCGCCGACAACGGCCGCTACCGCGCCTGGGACATCGCCGCGCCGCACCCCGAGACGACGCTCAAGTCGATCTTCGGCAAGATTTGGTACGAGGGCTATCCCGAACCGACCTTCACCTGGCAGTCGTCGTCCGGCACCGACAGCTTCGAGCCCAAGCTGTCGCTGGTGCCGCTGATCTTCGGCACGATCAAGGCGGCGTTCTATTCGCTGCTCTTCGCCGTGCCGCTGGCGCTCTCGGCGGCGATCTACACTTCGGAATTCCTCCATCAACGCATCCGCGCCGTGGTCAAGCCGGCAATGGAAATGATGGCCTCGCTGCCCTCGGTGGTGCTCGGTTTCATCGCCGCGCTGATCCTGGCGCCGATCGTCGAGACCTGGATCGCGGCCGTCTTGCTCGCCTTCGTCGCGCTGCCGGTCGGACTGCTGATCGGTGCCTATCTCTGGCAATTGCTGCCCGCGCCCGTCGCGTTGCGCTACGGCGGTGTGCCGAAGTTCAGCCTGATGTTCATTTGCGCGGCCATCGCCTTCCAGGTTTCGGTCGCCGGCGGGCCGCTGTTCGAGGACCTGCTCTTCGCCGGCGACCTCAAACTGTGGGCGAACGGCGGCATGGGCAGCGACACGCCCTTTCTTACGCTGGTGATGACGCCGGTCGGCTTCGCGTTGGTCTCGGTTGGCGTGCAGCGCAGCATCGGGCCGGCGCTGCGCGACCTGATGCGCGGCCTGCCGCGGCCGCAGGCGGCCGTGGTCGACATCGCGCGCTGGGTCGCCATGCTGGCCGGCGCGGTCGTTGTCGCTTATACCCTGGCGCTGCTGATGACGGTCGCCGGCATCGGGGCGCGCGGGACCGTCGTCGACACCTACGTGCAGCGCAACGCCCTGGTGGTCGGCTTCGCCATGGGCTTCGCCGTCATCCCGATCATCTACACCATTGCCGAAGACGCCCTGAACTCGGTGCCCGAGCATCTGCGCGCGGCGAGCCTCGCCTGCGGCGCGACGCCTTGGCAAACCGCCGTCTCGGTGATCCTGCCGACGGCGGTAAGCGGGGTTTTCGCGGCGGTGATGATCGGCATGGGCCGCGCCGTCGGCGAGACGATGATCGTGGTGATGGCGGCCGGCAACACGCCGGTTCTCGAGTGGAACATTTTCAGCGGCCTGCGGGCGCTCTCCGCCAACATCGCCGTCGAGCTGCCCGAGGCGGTCAAGGACGGCACGCTCTACCGCATGCTCTTTCTGGCCGCGCTGACCCTGTTCGTCATGACCTTCGTCGTCAACACCGCCGCCGAGGTGGTGCGCCAGCGCTTCCGCCGGCGGGCGGCGTCTCTCTAGGAGAGCGGCCATGGCAGTCGAAGCGATCGGAGGTGCGGCGGTGGCGGCCGAGGCGGCGGCAGGGCGGCGCTCCCGCCACACCGACCTTGCGGCAATCGGCGAACCGGCGCTGTGGCCGTTGGGCGGCGCGCTCGTCCTCGGTATCATCATGGTCGCGGGTTTCCTTGCCTTGATCCTCTGGAACGGGGCGACGACCTTCCTGCCCAAGCCGATCGCCGTCGTCACCACCACCGGCGGCGAGCGCGTCGCCGGCGAGCCGACGCGCGCGGAATATTTCCGGCCGTCGCCCGAAGTGGCCGCGCGCCTGGCGCCAGGCCAGCGGGCCGCGATGGCCGCCAACGACGGCTTGGCCGGGCGCACGCTCTACCGCATCGGCAATTACGACCTCTACAACGAGGATTTCCGCTGGCTGCCGGATTTCGAGGTGGCGCGGGTCGACTATCCCGCCGACATGCTGTTCGTCGAGCGGCTGGAATGGGGGCCGCTGGTCGGCAGCCTGAAATCGCTCCGCCTCGACGGCAGCGAGGCCGCGATATCGTCGATCGCCGATGCGGCCCTGCGGCGGGCCCACCGCGCCGCGCGCCAGCGCTGGCAACGCATCCGCGAGATCGAGCGCAACGAGATCGGTGGCGTCAATTACGAGATCGAGCGCGAACGGCTGGCCCTGCGCCGCGCCGTGCTGCGGCACGAGCCGGGCAGCGACGCGCTCGTGGCCGCCGAGGCCCGCTTCGCCGTCCGGGAGGCCGAGCTCAAGCGTCAGTACGAGGCGCTGTCAGGCGAGGCGCGCGGCTTGCGTGCCGAGGACGCCAAGGACCAGATCACCTTCGCCGAGATCGGCGGCCGCGACAAGACGATCCCGCTCTCCGCCGTCGTGCGCATGTATGCGGCCAACGATCTCGGCTTCTGGCAGCGCGCCGGCATCTATCTGTCGCGCTGGTGGGAATTCCTCTCCGAGGAGCCGCGCGAGGCCAACACCGAGGGTGGTGTGCTGCCGGCGATTTTCGGCACCTTCGCCATGACCCTGCTTCTGGTGATCGTCGTGGCGCCGTTCGGGGTGATCACCGCGCTCTACCTGCGCGAATATGCCAAGCAGGGCCGCCTGGTATCGATCGTCCGCATCTCGGTCAACAACCTGGCCGGCGTGCCATCGATCGTCTATGGCGTGTTCGGCCTCGGCTTCTTCGCCTACATCGTCGGCGGCTCGATCGATCAGATCTTCTTCGCCGAGCGGCTGCCCAATCCGACCTTCGGCACCGGCGGGTTGCTGTGGGCCTCGCTGACGCTGGCGCTGCTCACCGTGCCGGTGGTGATCGTCGCCACCGAGGAGGCGCTGGCCGCCGTGCCGCGCTCGATGCGCGAGGGTTCGCTCGCCTGCGGCGCCTCGAGATGGCAGACCATCCGCAACATCGTCCTGCCGCGGGCGATGCCCGGCATCATGACCGGCATCATCCTGGCGATGGCGCGCGGCGCCGGCGAGGTGGCGCCGCTGATGCTGGTCGGCGTGGTCAAGCTGGCGCCGGAACTGCCCGTCGACGGCTACTTCCCGTTCATCCACCTCGAACGCAGCTTCATGCATCTCGGCTTCCACATCTACGACGTCGGCTTCCAGTCGCGCAATTCCGAGGCCGGCAAGCCGATGGTGTTCGTCACCACCCTCCTGCTGATCGCCCTGATCGCGGCCATGAATGCCGCCGCGATCGTCATCCGCAACCGCCTGCGGCGCCGTTTTGCCGGCAGCCAGTTCTAGGGACGCGTCATGGCCGATGTGCTCGAGTTCGACCCCGAAACAATCGCTACCGTCGCGCATCCGAAGAGTGGCGACCAGGGGGCGGTGCTGGGCATCGCCGGCTTCAACCTCTGGTACGGCAGCAAGCAGGCGCTCTTCGACGTCGGCATGGAGGTCGAGGGCGGTCTGGTCACATCGCTGATCGGGCCCTCGGGCTGCGGCAAGTCGACGCTGCTGCGCTCGCTCAACCGCATGAACGACCTGATCGACGGCCTGAGCGTGTCCGGCAGCGTCCGCTTCGGCGGCGCCAACATCTACGACCCCCGCACCGACGTGATCGCGCTGCGCAAGCGCATGGGCATGGTGTTCCAGAAGCCGAACCCGTTTCCGATGTCGGTCTTCGAGAACGTGGTCTATCCGCTGCGCGTCGACGGCGTGCGCGACCGCCGCGCGCTGGCCGGGACCTGCGAGCAGGCACTGCGCGGGGCGGCGCTCTGGGACGAGGTCAAGGATCGCCTCGCCGAGAGCGCGCTCGGCCTCTCGGGCGGCCAGCAGCAGCGGCTGTGCATCGCGCGGGCGATCGCCGGCGACCCGGAGGTGCTGCTGATGGACGAGCCCTGCTCGGCGCTCGACCCGATCGCCACGGCGAAGATCGAGGAGCTGATCGACGAGCTGCGCGGGCGCTACACCATCATCATCGTCACCCACAACATGCAGCAGGCGGCGCGGGTCTCCGACAACACCGCCTTCATGTATCTCGGCCGCCTGATCGAGTACGGCGACACCGCGGTTGTCTTCTCCAACCCGAAGCTCGAGAAGACCCAGGACTACGTCACCGGCCGCTTCGGTTGAGCGGCGTTGGCGGAAGGATGCGAAAGGAGGAGCGGCGATGGTGACGGAGCATACCGTCAGGTCATACGACGAGGAGCTGCGGCATCTGGGGAATACCCTCGTGAAAATGGGCGGCATCGCCGAATCGCAGCTGGCCAGCGCCATCCAGGCGGTGGTCAAGCGCGACAGCGAGCTGGCGGCGACCGTGGTCGAGGGCGATATCCACGTCGACAAGCTGCACGAGGAGCTCGAAAGCTTCGCCATCCGTATTCTCGCCCGCCGCCAGCCGGTCGCCGCCGATCTGCGCGACATCATCTCGGCGATCCGCATCTCGGGCGAGCTCGAACGCATCGCCGACTATGCCGCCAATGTGGCCAAGCGCGCCATCGCGCTGGCTCAGGCGCCGGCGGTGCGGCCGGTGCATTTGGTGCCGCGCATGGGCGCGCTGGCCCAGGCGATGATCAAGGAAATCCTCGAGGCCTATGTCGCGCGCGACGCCGACAAGGCGGTGGCGGTGTGGAACCGCGACGAGGAAGTGGACGAGATGTACAACAGCCTGTTCCGCGAGCTGTTGACCTACATGATGGAGGACCCGCGCTCGATCAGCACCTGCACCCACCTGCTGTTCATGGCCAAGAACATCGAGCGCATCGGCGACCACGCGACCAACATCGCCGAGCTGATCTACTACTCGGTGCGCGGCGAGCCGATGCGAAGCGTCCGGCCGAAGGGCGACACCACCAGCTTCGCCATGGTGCCGACCCCGGCCAAGGGCGACGTCTCCGGCAGCAAGCAATGAAGCCGCGCATACTGGTCACCGAGGACGAGGCGGCGCTGGTCGCCATGCTGCGCTACAACCTCGAGAAGGAGGGTTTCGACGTCGAGGAGGCGAGCGACGGGCAGGAGGCGCTGATCAAGGTCGCCGAGGAGAGGCCCGACCTGATCCTTCTCGACTGGATGCTGCCCCAGCTTTCCGGCCTCGAAGTCTGCCGCCAGCTGCGGCGCAACCCTTCGACGCGCAACATCCCGATCATCATGCTGACCGCGCGCGGCGAGGAATCCGACCGCGTGCGCGGCCTCGATGCCGGTGCCGACGACTACATCGCCAAGCCCTTCTCGCCCGGCGAACTGATGGCGCGCATCCGCGCCGTGCTGCGCCGCATCCGCCCGGCGCTGGCCGAGGAGCTGTTGACCTGCGGCGACCTGGTGATGGACATCGCCGCGCACAGGGTGACGCGCAGCGGCCGCGAGGTGCGGCTCGGCCCGACCGAGTTCCGCCTGCTGCGCCATTTCCTCGAGCACCCCGGCCGCGTGCTCTCGCGCGACCAGCTGCTCGACGCCGTCTGGGGCCGCGATGTATTCGTCGAGCAGCGCACGGTCGACGTCCACATCCGCCGCCTGCGCAAGGCGCTCAATGCCGGCAGCGAACCCGACATGGTCCGCACCGTGCGCTCGGCCGGCTATGCGCTGGAATTGCCGGCGGCCTGACCGCCGCGTGCGGCGATCCGGGGGCGCCGGTCAGCTCTGCTCGGCGATGCGCTTGCGCAGCGCGTCGAGCAGGGCGTCGATCCGGCCGTTGTTCTTCTGCAGGACGGCGCCGAACTCCTGCTGGTAGGTCAGCGCCATGCTGACCCCCTCGACCACCACGTCGTAGATCTTGAAGCTGTTGCCGATGCTGCGCACGCGCCAGTCCACCCGTGCCGGCTGCGCATTGGGGCGCTCGATGACCGAGGACACCAGGATCGCGTTCTCGCCCTCGGGCCGGCTCGCGCGCACGACCAGCTCCTCGCCCGAATACTTGACCAGCACGCCGGAAAACCAGGCGACGATGTAGTCGAACAGCAATTTCTTGAATTCGTTGCGCTGCGCCTCGGTCGCGGTGCGCCAGTAGCGGCTGAGCACGATCCGGCTCACCGTCTCGATGTCGAGGTTCCTGCTGAGCAGCGGCCGCACCTCGGCCGACAGCCGCGCCTGCGACCGGTCCTCGTGCGCGAGGACGCGCAAGGTCTCGTTGCCGAGGTCGCGGATGTAGACCTCGGCGCCGGCATTGGCGGCACGGACGGCCACGGCATTGCCGAGAATCCCGCCGATCGCGGCGGCGAGGAACAGGAGCAGCGTGAACCTGCGTTTCAGGTCCATGACACCATCCGTCCGGCGATCAGCGGTTGCCCGGCTGGGCGCCGCGATCCGGCGTCTCGTCGCTGTCGAAGGTGATGCTCGGCAGCGGCGTCGGTTCCGCCTCGCCATTGCGAATCTGCGCCGCGCGGCGCTGGCGGTAAAGGCTGCGCACGGTGGCGTAGAAGTCGAGCGACGTGCGCTCGATGGCGTCGAGCGCATCGAGGTTGCGCGAGCGGATGTCGACGCCGCGCACGGCGGTGCGCGTCAGCGGAATCCAGTCGCGGTCGGTGTTGGCCGCCCACCAGTTGACCGGATCGAGGAAATAGTCGACCACCAGCCCGGCGGTGTCGCGCGGCGAGGACGGACCGATCACCGGGAGGACGAGGTAGGGTCCTTCGCCGACGTTCCAGACGCCGAGCGTCTGGCCGAAGTCCTCGTCGTGCGCGGGGATGTCGCGCGCCACGTCGAACAGGCCGCCGACGCCGGCCACCGTGTTGATGAGGAAGCGCCCGGTGGTGTCGCCTGCCGCCTCGACATTGCCTTGCAGCAGCGCGTTGGCGGCGATCACCGGGGCGCGCAGGTTGTCGAGAAAGTTGCGGATCGCGTCCTTGGCCGGGTCGGGCACCAGGTCGCGGTAGGTCACGGCGAGCGGCCGGATGATCCAGAAATCGAGGCCCTGGTTGACGGCGAAGACGCCGCGGTTGAAGGGTTCCAGCGGATCGTTCGCTTCGATGTAGGCGCGGTACGCGTCGGCGTCGCCCTCGGGCGGCACGCTGGCGCAACCGGCCTGGAGCCCGGCGGCAACGGCCAGGGCCGCATAGAGCGCGCCGCGCCGGCACAGAGCGGACGAGATGCTAATGGGAGGCATGGGCAGGGCGACCTTCTGTTCTGCTTTCCTGTCCGGGTTAACCATTCTTGCCCCGGCCGTCGCGTCAGCCGGAGCGAATACCGTGACCGGCGGCGCGCGGAACAGCGACCGCTGCGGGCAGCCTAAGTACGACTGCTAACAATTTCATTAATTCCGTCCGCTCCGGGCCTCCTGCGACAACGGCGGGCGTTGCCGCTAATCTCAGGTGCCGCAAGCGTTTTTTCTATCACACGGGCGGCAGATCGGGGACGCCACCCGGTCGGAAAAAGATAAAAATCCCGAACTGTTGCGAAAATGCCGCGCATTGGAACGGCTTTGGGATGATGTGGTTTTGCACGAAATCGGCGCTCTCCGCTTATCCCGGGGGCTATGACTCGTTGACTTGTTAAAAACATAAGAATATCCTTATATGCTCTCGCAGCGAGCGGTCCGGACCGTGCCGGAGGGCGTGATGGATGAATTGATGAGCGGCTTGCGGGCCGCCGCCGAGCCGACCCGGCTGCGGCTGCTGGCTCTGTGCGCGGCCGGCGAGCTGACCGTGAGCGAACTCACCCAGATTCTCGGCCAGAGCCAGCCCCGCGTCTCGCGCCATCTCAAGCTGCTGTGCGCCGCCGGGTTGCTCGATCGCTTCCGCGAGGGGACGTGGGCCTTCTACCGCCTGTCCGAATCGGGAGGCGGGCCGACAGTCGCGGCAGCGGTTCTGGCGCTGCTGCCCGGCAATGACCCGGTGCTGACGCGCGACCGCCAGCGCCTCGTCGCGATCAAGCAGGCGCGCGCCGAGGCGGCCGCGGCCTATTTCCGCGCCAACGCGGCGCGCTGGCAGCAGATCCGCTCGCTCTATGTCGACGAGGCCGAGGTCGAGGCCGCCCTGCTCGACGTGCTCGGCGGCGAGGAAATCGGCGATTTCCTCGACATCGGCACCGGCACCGGCCGCATCCTCCAGGTCTTCGCCGGCCGCGTGCGGCGCGGCATCGGCATCGACCTGAGCCACGAGATGCTGGCCGTCGCGCGCGCCAATCTCGAGCGCCAGACGCTGCGCCATTGCCAGGTGCGGCACGGCGACATGTACCACCTGCCCCTGCCCGGCCAGTCGATGGACGCCGCGGTCTTCCACCAGGTGCTTCATTTCGCCGACGACCCGGCGGCCGCGATCGCCGAATCGGCGCGGGTGCTGCGTCCCGGGGGCCGCCTGGTGGTCGTCGATTTCACCCCCCACCGGCTCGAATTCCTGCGCGAGCAGCACGCCCATCGGCGCCTCGGCTTCTCCGACCGCGAGATCGAGGGCTGGTTCCGCACCGCCGGCCTCGAGCCGCTGCCGGCGCGCCATCTCCCCGGCGATCCGCTCACCGTCGCGATCTGGTCCGCCCGTCGGCCGCCCGTCGCCGCGGCCCGCCGGAGCGCCGCGTGATGATCCGGCCCCGTCCCCTCGGCGAGCCGGTGCTGGCGGCTTTCGGCCCGCTCCGGGTCTCGTTCGAGTTCTTCCCGCCCAAGACGCCGGAGATGGAGGAAAGCCTGTGGCGCGCGCTGCAGCGCCTGGCGCCGCTGCGGCCGCGCTTCGTTTCCGTCACCTACGGCGCCGCCGGCTCGACGCGCGAGCGCACCCACGCCACCGTCGTGCGCATTCGCCGCGAAACCGCGCTCGACCCGGCGGCGCATCTCACCTGCGTCGGCGCCAGCCGCGCCGAGGTCGACGAGGTGGCGCGGCGCTACTGGGAGGCGGGCATCCGCCACATCGTCGCGCTGCGCGGCGATCCGCCCGAGGGCGGCGGCCGCTTCGCCCCCCATCCCGGCGGCTATGCCAGCTCGACGGAGCTGGTCGCCGGCCTGCGGCGGGTCGCCGATTTCGAGATCAGCGTCGGCTGCTATCCCGAGCTGCACCCCGATTCGAGCTCGAGCCGCGCCGAGCTCGAATATCTCAAGCGCAAGGTCGACGCCGGGGCCGCGCGCGCCATCACCCAGTATTTCTTCGATCCCGACGTCTATTTCCGCTTCGTCGACCGCGCCCGCTCGGCGGGCATCGCGGTGCCGATCGTGCCCGGCATCCTGCCGGTGACCAACTTCCGCCAGGTGGTGCGCTTCTCCGCCGCCTGCGGCGCCAGCGTGCCGGCCTGGCTCGCCGACCTGTTCGAGGGCCTCGACGACGATCCCGACACCCGCAAGCTGGTGGCGGCGACGGTGGCGGCCGAGCAATGCCGGCGCCTGCAGGCCGCCGGCGTCGGCGAGTTCCACTTCTACACCCTGAACCGGGCCGACCTGACCTACGCCATCTGCCACATCCTCGGCGTCCGCCCGGCGCCGGCCCTGCCGGAAGCGGAATGAGCGCCCGATGAGCGCGCTTCTCGATGCCCTGCGCGAGCGGGTGCTGCTCTGCGACGGCGCCATCGGCAGCCGGGTGCAGGCGATGCAGCTCGACCTCGTGCGCGATTACGACGGCCGCGAGAACTGCACCGAGGTGCTCAACCGCGCGCGGCCCGACCTCGTGCGCGACATCCATCTCGGCTACCTGCGCGCCGGCGCCGACATCGTGCAGACCAACAGCTTCGGCGGCTCGCCGATCACGCTCGGCGAGTTCGACCTGGGCGGCGAGGCCTTCGCCCTCAACCGCCGCGCCGCCGAGCTGGCGCGCGAGGCGGTGGCGGAATTCGCCGGCGACGGCCGCGCCCGCTTCGTGCTCGGCGCGGTCGGCCCCGGCACGCGGCTGCCCTCGCTCGGCCATGTCGACTACGACCGCCTCGAGGCGGCGCTGACCGAGCAGTGCCGCGGCCTGATCGCCGGCGGCGTCGACGGCATCCTGATCGAAACCTGCCAGGACCCGCTGCAGATCAAGGCGGCGGTGAACGGCGCCAAGGCGGCGCGCGCCGCCGCCGGCGAGCAACCGATCTTCGTCCAGGTCACCGTCGAGACCACCGGCACGCTGCTGGTCGGCACCGACATCGCCGCCGCCGCGACCATCGTCGGCGCGCTCGACGTGCCGCTGCTCGGCCTCAATTGCGCGACCGGGCCGCAGGAAATGGCCGAGCACGTCAAATGGCTGTCCGAGCACTGGCCGGGCCTGATCTCGGTCCAGCCCAATGCCGGCCTGCCCGAGCTGGTAGAGGGGCGCACGCGCTATCCGCTGCAGCCGGCCGAGATGTCGCGCTGGCTCGAGCGCTTCGTGCGCGAGGACGGAGTCAACCTGATCGGCGGCTGCTGCGGCACCACCGACGCCCATATCGGCGCCTTCGACGAGATGCTGCGCCGCCTGGCGCCGGCGGGCTTGCGGCCGCCGGCGCGCCGGCGCAGCACCCACTGGCTGCCGGCGGTGGCCTCGCTCTACGCCCAGACGCCGCTGCGCCAGGAGAACGCCTATCTGTCGATCGGCGAGCGCTGCAACGCCAACGGCTCGAAGCGCTTCCGCGAGCTGCAGGCCGCCGGGCAATGGGATGCCTGCGTCGCCATGGGCCGCGAGCAGGTCAAGGAGGGCAGCCACACCATCGACGTCTGCACCGCGTTCGTCGGCCGCGACGAGATCGCCGACATGACCGAAGTGGTCGGCCGCATGCGCGGCGCGATCAATGCGCCGCTGGTCATCGATTCGACCGAATATCCGGTGCTCGAGGCGGCGCTCAAGCTCTACGGCGGCAAGCCGATCATCAACTCGATCAACTTCGAGGACGGCGAGGCGCCGGCGGCGAAACGGCTGGCGCTGGCGCGCAAGTTCGGCGCCGCGGTGATCGCTCTCACCATCGACGAGGAGGGCATGGCCAAGGAGGCCGGGCGCAAGCTCGCCATCGCCCGCCGGCTCTACCGGTTCGCGGTCGACGGGCACGGCCTGCCGCCCGACGACCTGATCTTCGACCCGCTCACCTTCACCATCTGCACCGGCAACGAGGACGACCGCCGGCTCGGCCTGGCGACGCTCGAGGCGATCGAGCGCATCGCCGCCGAGCTGCCGCGCTGCCAGATCGTGCTCGGCCTCTCCAACATCTCCTTCGGCCTCAAGCCGGCGGCGCGCCACGTGCTCAACTCGGTCTATCTCGACCACGCGCTGCGCCGCGGCCTGACCGCGGCGATCGTGCACGTATCGAAGATCCTGCCGCTGCACAAGATTCCCGCCGCCGAGGTCGAGGCCGCCGAGGACCTGATCTTCGACCGCCGGCGCGACGGCTACGACCCGCTGCAGGCCTTCATCGCGCTGTTCGAAAGCCGCGGCGGCGGCGCCGCCGCCGCCCGCCCGCGCGCCGCCACCGTCGAGGAGCGGCTGAAAGAGCGCATCGTCGACGGCGACCGCGAGGGGCTCGAGGCCGATCTCGCCGAGGCGCTGAGGCGGCACCCGCCGCTCGACATCATCAACGGCTTCCTGCTCGACGGCATGAAGGTGGTCGGCGAGCTGTTCGGCGCCGGCAAGATGCAGCTCCCCTTCGTGCTGCAATCGGCCGAGACTATGAAGGCGGCGGTCGCCTATCTCGAGCCGCACATGGAGCGCCTCGATGGCCAGCAGAAGGGCACCGTCGTGCTCGCCACCGTCAAGGGCGACGTGCACGACATCGGCAAGAACCTGGTCGACATCATCCTCACCAACAACGGCTACAAGGTGGTCAATCTCGGCATCAAGCAGCCGGTCGCCAGCATCCTCAACGCCGCGCTCGAGCACCGCGCCGACGCCATCGGCATGTCGGGCCTGCTGGTCAAGTCGACCGTGGTGATGCGCGAGAACCTCGAGGAGATGAGCCGCCAGGGGGTGCAGATCCCGGTCATGCTCGGCGGCGCCGCGCTGACCCGGCGCTATGTCGAGGAGGACTGCGTCGCCGCCTATGCCTGCGGCCGCGTCGCCTATGCGCGCGACGCCTTCGACGGCCTCGACCTGATGGACAAGATCGTCGGCGGCCGCTTCGAGGACCATCTGGCCAAGGCGCACGAGGCGCGGCTGGCCAAGCCCGCGACCGCCAAGCGCCTCGGCCAGCCGGCGGCGGCGCGGCGCGAGCGCCCCATCGACCTCGAGGAGATCGCGCTGCGCCGGGCCGAGCTGGCGCGCCAGGCCGAGGTGCCGGCGCCGCCCTTCTGGGGCGCGCGGGTGATCGAGCGCATCGACCCGCGCGCGCTGCTGCCCTTCCTCAACGAGACCATGCTGTTCCAGTTCCAGTGGGGCTTCCGCAAGGCCGGCAAGACGCGGGCCGAGTTCCGCGCCTGGGCCGAGCGCGAGGTGCGGCCGATCCTCAAGCGCATGGTCGAGCGCTGCCTCGCCGAGGACATCCTGCGGCCGCAGGCGGTCTACGGCTACTGGAAGGCGGCCGGCGACGGCGACGACCTGGTGCTGTTCGACGAGGACGGCCGCAGCGAGGTGGCGCGCTTCCGCCTGCCGCGCCAGGACCGCGAGGGCGGCCTCTGCATCGCCGACTTCTTCCGCGACGTCCGCGCCAACGAACGCGACGTCTGCGCGCTGCAGGTGGTCACCATGGGCAGCCGCGCCTCCGAGGTGGCGCGGCACTGGTTCCAGGACAACCGCTACCAGGACTATCTCTACCTGCACGGCCTCTCGGTCGAGATGGCGGAGGCGCTGGCCGAGTACGTGCACAAGCGCATCCGCGGCGAGCTCGGCTTCGGCCACGAGGATGACCGCGATCTCGACAGGATGCTCAAGCAGGGCTACCGCGGCTCGCGCTATTCCTTCGGCTATCCCGCCTGCCCCAACCTCGAGGACCAGGCGGCGCTCCTGCGCCTGCTCGGCGCCGGGCGCATCGGCGTCGCGCTCTCCGACGAGTTCCAGCTCCACCCCGAGCAGTCGACCTCGGCGATCGTCGTCCACCACCCGCAGGCGAAGTATTTCAGCGTGTGACGGGAAAGAGCCCGCTCGCCTGCAGGCCGTCGAGCACGAACTGCACGGCGAGGGCGGCGAGCAGGATGCCCGAGACGCGCGCCGCCACGTTGACGCCGGTGACGCCGAGCAGCCGCATCAGGCGCTCGGCGGCGAGCATCGCCGCCAGGGCGAGCGCCATCACCAGCGCCAGCATTGCCAGCACCACCGCCTGGCGGGCGGGGTCGCCCCCGGCCCGGCCCATCAGCAGCACGACCGCGGCCATCGCGCCCGGCCCGGCGATGAGCGGGATCGCCAGCGGGAAGACGGCGATGGCGCGCTCGCGCTCGGCCTCGATCTCCTCCGGCGGCGTGATCGACGAGAGGCCGGTATGGCGGGCGAAGACCAGGTCGATCGACAGCAGCAGCAAGAGGATGCCGCCGGCGATGCGGAAGGCCGGCCCGCCGATGCCGAGCAGGCCGAGCAGCGCCTCGCCGCCGAGCGCGAAGGCGGCGAGCACGCCGCCCGCGACCAGCGCCGCCTGGATGGCAAGGGCGCGCCGGCGTTGCGGCCGCACCCGCGCCGTCAACGAGACGAACAGCGGCACGATGTCGAGCGGCCCGATCGTCACCAGCAGCATGACGAAGGCGGTGGCGGCGGTGTCGGCCAGGTTCACCACGGGATCGCGCCGCCATCCTGGTTGAGGAAACGGCCGTTGTCGGCCGGGGTCAGCCGCTCGAACAGCCGGCGCAGGGCGGCGACGCTTTCCGGCGGCGTCAGCGGCGCCGATGGCCCGCCCATGTCGGTGCGCACCCAGCCGGGATGGCAGCAGACGACGGTGATGCCGCGCGGGCCGAGATCGGCGGCGAGCAGCCGCGTCACCATGTTGAGCGCCGCCTTGGACGTGCGGTAGGCGTAGCGGTCGCCGCCGGCCTCGGCGATCGAGCCGAGCCGGCTGCTCATGTTCACGACCAGCCCGCGCTCGGCGGCGGCGAGCTGGCCGGCGAAGGCTAGCGCCAGCTTGCAGGGCGCGATGGTGTTGACCGCGAAAGTGGCAAGCCAGGCTGCCTGGTCGGGCGCCTCGCCCGCCGCCGGCCGCGGCCCGGTGATGCCAGCATTGTTGACGAGCAGGTCGATCGTCTCGCCCGCGAGCGACGCCGCCAGCGCCTCGATCGCGCCGTGATCGGTGACGTCGAGGGCATGCAGGCGCACCCGGCCCGCGGCGCCGCCGGCGATCGCGTCGAGCCCGGCGGCGCGCACCGGGTCGCGGCAGCAGGCATGCACCCGCCAGCCGGCGGCGGCGTACTGGCGCACGAATTCGAGGCCGATGCCGCGGCTCGCGCCGCTTACGAGGGCGACCGGCGCGGTATCGGCGCGGCGTTCAGCCATGGCGCAGCAGCCTCCGGTAGAGCGGCACCAGCAGCCCGGGCAGGACGTACATCGGTATCTGCGCCAGCGCGAAATAGACGACGACGTCGAAATCCGCCCGGTCGGCGAGCGTGACCAGCACCAGCCCCATGTTGCAGTTGCCGGTCAGCATGCCGACGGTGAGGGCCGCGCCGCGCCCGAGCCTCAGCGTGGCGATTGTGCCCGCCGCTTGCAAGGCGAGATTGGCGGCGAAGGCGACGGCCGTGACCAGGACCACGAAGCCCGGCCGCGCCAGCACCACCTCGGTGACGCCGGCCATGATGGCGATGGCGAAGAGCAGCAGGTTGGCCACCGACACGCCGTCGAGCGTGCGCGCGTTCCGCACGAGCCATTCGGCCGCTACCAGCCGCCGGGCGACGAGGGCGGCGGCGAAGGCGATGCCGACCAGGGCGGCGAGCCGGAGCATGAAGGCGCCGAGGCCAATCTCGATCTCGAGGCCGAGCAGCTCGAGCGCCAGCGGCGGCAGCGTGAAGGGGACCAGCGCGGTCGTCACCACGATCATCACCACCGCCAGCGCCGCGTCCAGGCCGACGATCAGCGCGATCGCCGCCGACGACACGATCGGCGGCGCCGCCGCCATCAGCACCAGCGCCTGCACGATCGCCGGCGGCAGGCCCGAGCGCGACGCCAGCGCCCAGACCAGCAGCGGCGAGGCGACGAGGAGCCACAGCGTCAGCGCCGCGATCAGCCCGCCGCGCCGGCTGTAGGCGGCGAGCGCGCGCCAATCCAGCCGCACCAGCGCGATGGTCAACGGCACCAGCAGGAGCGGGGCGAGCAGCGGGCGCAAGAACTCGGCCAGCGGCGGCAGGACGAGGCCGACCAGCACCCCGCCGGCGAGAAAACGCGTGGCGTGGCGGCCGAGGAAGTCGAAGGCGCGCAGCAGCGGACGGGCGAGGGCCGGCGCCGGCGGGCTGGTCACGGCGGCCTACAGGCTGGTCGCGGCGCGCGCCGCCTGGTCGTAGAGGCCGGAAAGGGCGCGCAAGAGCGTGGCGAGGCCGCGGATCTCCCCGGCGTCATGGCCGAGCGCGCTGAACGAGCGGATCAGGCACTGCTCGCGCACCGCGCGATAATCGAGGCAGGCCTGGCGGCCGGCCGGGCTGGTGGCGTAGAACATCTCCTTGCCGCGCCGCTCGCCGCCGACCAGGCCGAGGCGGGCGAGCTTCTTGAGCGAATAGCCGACCGTGTGGCTGTCCTCGATGTTGAGGACGAAGCAGATGTCGGCGAGCCGCTTGGCGCGTCCGCGATGATTGACCGTGTGCAGCACCAGCACGTCGAGCGGGCCGAGGTCCTTGACCCCCGCCGCCGCCATGCAGCGCACGACCCAGCGCTGGAAGGCGTTGTTGACGATGATCAGGCCGAACTCGAATTCCGAGCTCTCGGCGGCCTCGGCCGACACCAGGTGCGCCGAGGAGACAATCGGGCCGGCCGCGCCGCTGCGTTCCCGTTGGCGGCGATCGCCGCGGCCGGCGGCGCTCATTCCGCCGCCTCGCGCCGCGCCGCCGCCGCGCCGTAGCCGCCGCCCGACGGCGTCTGGATGACGAAGACGTCGCCCGGCGCCATGGCGATGCTGCAGCGGCCGCTGAGCTCGACCCGGCTGCCGTCGCCGCGCTCGACCCACTGGCGCCCGACCTCGCCCGGCGCGCCGCTGGCGAGTCCGAAGGGCGGCACGCGGCGGTGGCTCGAGAGCAGCGTCGCCGTCATCGGCTCGAGGAAGCGCACGCGCCGCGTGGTACCGTCGCCGCCCTTGTGGCGGCCGCCGCCGCCCGAGCCGCGGCGGATCTCGAAGCTCTCGAGCAGCACCGGGAAGCGCCATTCCAGCACCTCGGGGTCGGTCAGGCGCGAGTTGGTCATGTGGGTGTGCACGGCGTCGGTGCCGTCGAAATCGGGGCCCGCGCCGGAGCCGCCGCAGATGGTCTCGTAATACTGGTACTTGTCGTTGCCGAAGGTGAAGTTGTTCATCGTTCCCTGGGCGGCGGCCATCACGCCGAGCGCGCCGAACAGCGCGTCGGTGATGCACTGGCTGGTCTCGACGTTGCCGGCGACGGTGGCGGCGGGGTATTTCGGGTCGAGCAGCGAGCCGTCGGGAATGACGATCTCGAGCGGCTTCAGGCAGCCGCCGTTGAGCGGGATGTCGGCGTCGACCAGGCAGCGGAAGACGTAGAGCACGGCGGCGACGCAGACCGCGCGCGGCGCGTTGTAGTTGGTCGGGTCCTGGCCGCTGGTGCCGGTGAAGTCGATGCGGGCGCTGCGCCGGGCGTGATCGACGGTGACCGCGACCTGGATGCGGCTGCCGTCGTCCATCGGATAGGTGAAGGTGCCGTCCTTGAGCCGGCTGATGACGCGGCGCACCGATTCCTCGGCGTTGTCCTGCACGTGCCGCATGTAGGCCTTGACCACGTCGAGGCCGTACTGGTCGACCATGCGGCGCAGCTCCTGCACGCCCTTCTCGCAGGCGGCGACCTGGGCGCGCAGGTCGGCGATGTTCTGCTGCGGGTTGCGCGACGGATAGCGCCCCGAGGCGAGTATCGCCACCGCCTCCTCCTCGAGGAAGCGGCCGCGGTCGACGAGGGTGACGTTGTCGATCAGCACGCCCTCTTCCTCGACGGTGCGCGAATCGGGCGGCATCGAGCCGGGCGTGGTGCCGCCGATGTCGGCATGATGGCCGCGGCTGCCGACGTAGAACAGCACCTCGCGGCCGGCCTTGTCGAAGACCGGGGTGATGACGGTGACATCGGGCAGGTGGGTGCCGCCGGCGTAGGGCGCGTTGAGCATGTAGACGTCGCCCGGCCGCATCCGCCCGGCGCGGCGGCCGATCACCGCCTTGATGCTCTCGCTCATCGAGCCGAGATGGACCGGCATGTGCGGCGCGTTGGCGATCAGCTCGCCCTCGGTATCGAAGATGGCGCAGGAGAAGTCGAGCCGCTCCTTGATGTTGACCGAGAAGGCGGTCTTCTCCAGCACCGAGCCCATCTGCTCGGCGATCGACATGAAGAGGTTGTTGAAGATTTCGAGCATCACCGGGTCGACGTCGGTGCCGATGGCGACCCGCCTGGGCAGGGCGACGACGCGGCTCAGCACCAGGTCGAGCCGGGGCGTCAGCTCGGCTTGCCAGCCGGGCTCGATCACCACGGTGCCGGTGCGCTCGACGACGATCGCCGGGCCGTCGACGCGGTCGCCGGGGCGCATCGCCGCGCGGTCGATGACCGGCGTGTCGTGCCAGGCGCCGGCCATGTGGGCGCGCGTCGTGGCGAGAAGCGGAATGGCCGCGCCGCCGGCGATCAGCGGCTTGTCCGGCGCGGCGAAGCCGTAACGCTGGCGGTGGGCCGCCTCGAAGGCGGCGACCACGGCGGCGCGGTCGCCGAAATCGACCAGGAGCGGCGTGTCCGAGCCGACATAGCGCACGTGCAGCTTGCGCTGCACGGCGATGCGCTCGGCCGGCATGCCCTGGGCCTTCATCTCCTCGACGCCGGCGGCGGCCAGCGCGTCGAGCGCGGCGGCGATCTGCGGCATGTTGTCGTCGCCGAGCGGCGCCTCGATGGTCTTTTCGCGCAGCACGCGCAAGTCGGCGAGCCCCATGCCGTAGGCCGACAGCACGCCGGCATGGGGGTGCAGCAGCACCTTGGTCATGCCGAGCGCGTCGGCGACCAGGCAGGCATGCTGGCCGCCGGCGCCGCCGAAGCAGGCGAGCACATAGCGGGTCACGTCGTAGCCGCGCTGCACCGAGATCTTCTTGATGGCGTTGGCCATGTTCTCGA
>CAYTWJ010000003.1:0-12691 GCA_964442055.1 uncultured Rhodospirillaceae bacterium
CTGGCGCTGGCCGGCGGCCTGATCGACGCCGGCAATCGCCGGGCGCTGCGCTGCATCGAGCGCGCCGAGGGCAATCCGCTGTTCCTCGAACAGCTTTTGCGCAATGCCGAGGAAAGTGGCGACGAGGACGTGCCGGCCTCGATCCAGAGCCTGGTTCTGGCGCGCATGGACCGCCTGCCGCCGATCGACAAGCGGGCGCTGCAGGCGGCTTCGGTGATCGGCCAGCGCTTCAGCCTGGAGCTGATGCGTCATCTCGTCGACGATAGCGGCTATGCCTGCACCCGCCTGATCGAGCATTTCCTCGTCCGGCGCGACGGGACGGATTACCTGTTCGACCACGCGCTGATCCGCGACGGCGCCTATTCGTCGCTGCTCAACGCCGACAAGCGCCGGCTGCACCGGCGCGCCGCCGAATGGTTCGAAACGCGCGATCCGGTGCTTTGCGCGGAGCATCTCGACGAGGCCGGCGATCCGGAGGCGGCAGAGCGCTATCTCGCTGCCGCCGAGATGCAGGCGGCGCAGTTCCACTTTGAGCGCGCGCGGCAGCTGGTCGAGCGCGGCCTGGCCCTGGCCGGGGAGCGCGCCGTGCGTTATCGGCTGACGTCGTTGCGCGGCGACCTGTTGCGCGACCTCGGCGAGAGCGAGCTCTCGGTCGCCGCCTTTCGCGACGCGCTGGAGCTTGCCGACGGCGACACCGAGCGCTGCCACGCCCAGATCGGCCTCGTCGCCGGGCTGCGCGTTCTCGACCGTTACGACGAGGCGCTGGCGGTCCTCGACGAGGCCGAGGCCGCGGCGCATCGCGCCAAGCTGTCGAGCGAGCTGGCACAGATCCACTACTACCGCGGCAACATCTTCTTCCCGATGGGACGCATCGAAGGCTGCCGCGATCAGCACGCGTTGGCGCTGCAATGGGCGCATCTCACCGGTTCGGTCAAGGCCGAGGCACGGGCGCTGTCGGGGCTGGGCGATGCCGAGTACCTGCGCGGGCGCATGGCGACGGCGTGCGACCTGTTCCGCCGCTGCGTCGCGCTCTGTCGCAAGCATGGCTTCGGCCGCATCGCCGTGCCGAACGCGGCGATGGTCGGCTTCACCCGGCACTATCTGCTCGAGGCGGCGGAAGCGGTCGCCGACGGCGAGGCCGCCCTGGAGGCGGCGGCGCGGGTGGGTCACCACCGCGCCGAGATGATGGCCAATTTCCTGATCGGCCTGGTGTTGATCGACAAGGGCGAGCCGGTGCTCGCGCGGGCCAGCGTCGAGCGCTCCCAGGCGCTGGCTCGGCGTCTCGGCGCCCGCCGCTTCGAGGCGCAGAACCTGCTGTTCTTCGCCATGTGCGACCGCCTGGAACGCCGCACGGACCGCCTCGGCAAGCTGCTGGGCGAGGCGCGCGACATCAGCCGCGAAGTGGGCGACGGTTTCGTCGGTCCGCGCATCATGTCCGAATTGGCGTTCCATGCCGGCAATGGCGCCGAGCGCCGGCGGCTGCTGGCCGAAGGCGAGGCGATGCTCGCTGCCGGCTCGGTCAGCCACAACCACCTGTGGTTCCATCGCAGCGCCATCGAGGCCAGCCTGCTCGCCGGCGACTGGGACGAGGCCGAGCGTTATGCCGCCGCGCTTGCCGCCTACACCGCCGCCGAGCCGCTGCCGTGGTCCGACATCTTCATTGCCCTCGGCCAGGCCGGCGCCCGGGCAGGCCGTCGGCCCGACGACGCGGCGGCGCGCGCCGAGCTCGAGCGCCTTGCGGCCGTCGCCGAGGGCGCCGGCCTGCGCTCGGCGCTGCCGCCGATGCGGGCGATGCTGGCCCAGGCGGCGTAAGTCCCCAAAACGGCGACGGCCGCCCGATCCGGCGGCCGTCGTTGTGTCCGGCGGGCGCGCGGCCGCTACTTGATCTTGGCTTCCTTGAATTCGACGTGCTTGCGCACGACCGGGTCGTACTTCTTCAGCGCCAGCTTCTCGGTCTTGGTGCGCGGGTTCTTCTTGGTGACGTAATAGAAGCCGGTGCCGGCGCTGCTCACCAGCTTGATCTTCAGGGTCGTCGGCTTGGCCATGGCCAAAACTCCAGCAAATCCGCGCGCTTGAAAGAGGGCGCGAGCATAGCGTCCGCGCCGCCCGTGTCAAGGCGCAGAACCGGCCCTTAGCGGTATTCGGGTATGCGAAAAGGGAAGCCCGCCGTCCTTCGCATTTCCCGGGGCATCGCCGAGCCTCGTCCACATCAGCCGAACCCATCAGGAGGCAGGGAAGCATGTGCAGGCATTTCGGCAGTCCGGCTCTGGCGCTGCTCGCGGTCGCGTCCGCGGCCTTGCTGGCGGCGCAACCGGCGGCGGCGAAATCGGGCAAAGCCATCGAGGTCGATTGCGGCGCCGGGGCGACCATCGCCACCGCACTGGCCTCCATCGGCCGCGAAGGCGGCACGGTGCTGGTCAGCGGCGTCTGCCACGAGAACGTCGAGCACGACCGCGACGGCGTGACCCTGCAAAGCGAGCCGGCGGGCACAGCCAGCATCATCGCGCCCGATGCGGCGAAGGAAGCGGTGCTGATTCGCGGTCGCAACGTGAAAGTGGCTGGCTTCGGCATGATTACCGGCGGACTCGACGGCATCATCGCCGATCGCTCGAGCAAGGTCGAACTCGCTGGCAACACGGTGCAAGGCAATGCCCGGCTGGGTATTGGCATCGCCGATGCGAGCTACGCGCTCATCAAGGACAACGTCGTATCGGGCAACGCCCAGGTCGGCATCGTCGTGACGACAAGTTCCGCTGCCGACATTCACCGCAACACGGTGACGGCGAACGGTGCAACCGGCATCAGCCTTAGCCGCGCATCGTCGGCAGACATCGACGGCAATGTCATCACGGACAACGGGTTCACTTGGACGCCCGGGTTCCCGCCGGGTATCAGTGTCGGGCTGGCCTCGCACGCCCGACTGTCGTTCCCCAATCCGGAAGCGAACACGATCAGCGGCAACGCCGGCTATGGCGTGTACTGCTCCAGCT
Organism: uncultured Rhodospirillaceae bacterium; assembly: GCA_964442055.1. Classification (GTDB taxonomy): domain Bacteria; phylum Pseudomonadota; class Alphaproteobacteria; order Ferrovibrionales; family Ferrovibrionaceae; genus CAYTWJ01. The sequence continues at coordinate 2,991 of CAYTWJ010000003.1, forward strand.
TCTCTTCCGTCCAGATCGTGATGGCTCAGAATTTCGGCACCGGCAACGGCGTGAAGCTCCCCGACGGACCAAGCGCCGATTACAACATTTCTGGGTTCAGCGGCGGCTGCTCGTTGTTCCTCCCGCCGCCGCCAAGTAGCTGACTTGCCGTCTCCAGGCCCCCGCTTCCTCCCGGCGGGCGCCTCCCTCGCGGGGTCCGTTCGCGGACCCCGTCTCGTTTCAACCGCGCGGGCTCAGGCGGGCGATGCCGCGCCGATAATGGAAGAGGAGCGGCGTCGCCGGCTCGGACGCGCCCTGCAGGCGGCGGCCAAGCGCGTCGAGCAGGTACTCGGTGATGTCGGCGAGCGGCAGCCGCCGGCACTCCTCGAGCGGGCGCCAGGCGAGATCGACGAGCTCGCCCGAGCCGCCGAGCGCGCCGGCGCAGCGCGACCCGTCGGCGAGGAAAAAGCGCGCATTGAAGCGGATCGGGCTCTCGGCGGGAGTGATCGCGCGCAGGATGTAGTCGAGGCGGTCGAGCGCCGGCCGCAGCCGGCCGTCGCGCAGTTCGCCGAGCGCAAGCCCGGTTTCCTCGAAGGTCTCGCGCACGGCGGCGATGGCGATGGCGCGGGCGCGCGAGGCCGATGCGGCAAGCCGCGCCGCGACATCGGACCGCAACGGCGTCAGCGGCGGCGTCCTATGGTCGTGGGCGTCCACCCGCCCGCCGGGAAAGGCGTAGACGTGCGGCAGGAAGCGGTGGCGCCCGCCGCGCCGGCCCATCAGCACCTCGACCGTATCGCCGCCCGCGTGCCGGATCAGCACCAGGCTCGCGGCGTCGCGTGCCCGCACGCGCGCGGTCATTCGCTGTCGGCGCGCCGCCTGCCGTGCCGCATGCGGTAGAGCGGCACCGCTGCCGCGGGATCGCGCGCCGGCGGCCGGCCGACCGCCTCGGCGAGATGGTCGAGCACGATGCCGGTGATGTTGGGCATCGGCAGCGCCTTGGCCTCGGCGAGCGGCAGCCAGCGCAGATCGAGCAATTCGCCCGAGCCCTTGATGTCGCCCTGCACCTCCGCCGCCTCGATGGAGAAGAAGCGGGCGTTGAAGCGCCAGGGGCGGAACGGCGGCGTCACCGCGCGGGCCAGGTAGTCGAGGCCGGCCAGCGCCGGCGCCAGGCCGGTGGCGAAGAAATGGCGCCAGGCCGGCGGCACCGGCGCCCCCGGCGCGGGGTCGGGCGCGCCGATGACCAGCCCGGTCTCCTCGAAGGTCTCGCGCACCGCGGCCAGCGCCAGGGCCCGGGCCCGCGCCGGCGTCGCCGCGCGGCCGAGCCGCGCCGCGACATCGGGACGCAGCTCGCTCGCGGCGCGCACGCGCGCATCGCCCCGGTCAACGCCGCCGCCGGGGAAGACGTAGCGGTTGGGCATGAACTTGTGGCCGCCGTGGCGCTCGCCCATCAGCACCTCGATGGTGTCGCCGTGCCGGCGCCAGATCAGCAGCGTGGCGGCGTCTTTCGGCCGGCGCAGCGGGTCGCCCGGCCGGCGTACCTGGTCGTCGGCCATCGGCTCAGTCCGCGGCGCCGCCGAAGCCGTGCATGCGCTGCGACCATTGCAGGCCGATCAGCGTGCCCTTGATGCGCGGCAGGAACCAGAGCGTCAGGGCGAGCGTCAGCGGCAGCCACAACGCCAGGTGCACCCACTCGGCCGGGTGGGCCAGGCGTTCGAGCAACGGCATCAGCGGCACGACGACATGCCCGACGATGAGGATGGTGAAATAGGGCGGCGCGTCGTCGGCGCGATGGCCGCTCAGGTCGAGGCCGCAGCGCGCGCAGGCCGGCGGCACCTTGAGGTAGCCGGCGAACAGCGACGGCGCGCCGCAGGCCGGGCAGCGCCGGCGCCAGCCGCGGCCGAGCGCGCCGAGCAGGCTTCGCGGCTCGCCGGCGTTGTCAACGCCCTCGGTCGGCGGCCCTGCGCTCACAGCCAGCCGCGCCGCTTGAACAGCCAGTAGGGCAGCACCGCCGACACCCCCATCAGGCCGATCGCGAACGGGTAGCCGAAGAGCCAGCCGAGCTCGGGCATGTGCGCGAAATTCATGCCGTAGACGCTGGCGATCAGCGTCGGCGGCAGGAAGACCACGGCGGCGACCGAGAAGATCTTGATGATGTTCGTCTGCTGGATGTTGATCAGGCCGAGCGTGGCGTCGAGCAGGAAGTTGCCCTTGTGGGCGAGGAAGCCGACATGCTCGGCCAGCGACTGCACGTCGCGCGACAGCGTCTTGATGCGCTGCTTGTGCTCCTTGCTCTGCTTCTCCGCGGCCATGGTCTGGCCGAGATAGCTCACCGCCCGCCCCACCGCGACCAGGCTGTCGCGGATGCGCGAGGTCAGATCCTCGCTGCGGCCGAGGCGGCGCACCACCTCCTCGAGCGGGATTTCCTCGCCCGCCATCTCGACCTTGCCGGCGCGCGCGCCGAAGACGCCGGTCGAGACGCGCTCGAGGTCCTCGCCGATATGCTCGAGAATGTCGGCGGCGCGGTCGGTGATGGCGTCGAAGAGGCCGAGCAGGACGAAATCGGCGCTGGTGCAGAGCCCGGCCTGGCGCTGGGCGCGCAAGGTGAAGGACTTGAACGATTGCGGCTCGGCGTAGCGCAGCGTGACCAGCGCCTGCGGCGTGCGGATGAAGGTGATCGGCGTGCTCTGCGGCGTCGGCGATTCGGCGCGGTAGAGCACCGGCAGGGTCAGATAGCTCGCCTCGCCCTCGCGGTAGATGCGGCTGGAGAGCTCGATCTCCTTCATCTCCTCGCGCGTCGGCGCCTCGATGCTCAGCGCCTGCTCGACGGCGCGCTCCTCGTCGCGGGTGGGCTCCATCAGGTCGATCCACAGCGTGCCGGCCGGCAGCCGGCCGTCGGCGGGGAAGCCGGAGCGGGCGAGCACGCCGTTGGCGAGGGTAAACACCGTGATCATGTCGGGCTCCCGCCGGCGCGGCCGGCGACGCCGGGGTTGTAGCCCCTCTCGCCGCGCCTTGGGAAGCCCGAAATGACCAGGGCGGTGACCTAGGGCGCCACCGGCGTGGCCGGGGGCAGTTCCATGCCGCGCTCGGCCATGACCCGGCGCAGCCGGTCGGGATAGTCGGTGACGATGCCGTCGACGCCGAGCTCGATCAGGCGGACCATCGCCTCGGGCTCGTTGACGGTCCAGGCCAGCACCTTAAGGCCGAGGGCCTTGGCCTCGGCTACCTGGGCCGCGTCGAGCTCGCGGTGGAAGGCCGACCATTGGGAGCAACCGGCCGCCTTGACCAGGCGCGGCAGCGAGCCGCCGTGGTCGTCGATGTCGAGCCCGGCCGTCCACGGACTCGGGCCGGGGCGGCCGCGCCCGATATTGTCAAAATTGCGCTGCTGCATGGTCAAGCAGACGGTCGGCACGCGGGGCGCCAGGCGCTGCACGGCCTTCAGGGTGCGCCAGTCGAAGGACAGAATGCTGCTGCGATCGGCGATCCCGCTCCGATCGAGGAAGGCGACGAGCGCGACGGCGAACGGTTCCGGCGCCGGCGTCTCGTCCGGGCGGTCGGGGCGCAGCTTGGTCTCGATGGCGAAGCGGACGGCGCCGTTGCCGGCCTTGCGCGTCAGCTCGACCACCTCGGCCAGGGTCGGGATGCGTGTGCCGTCGACCGGCCGCTGGTCGGGAAACTGGCGGGCGTAGCGCTCGGCCGGATTGAGGCGGCCGACATCGTAGCGGCCGAGCTCGGCCAGCGTCAGCGCCTGCACCGCCGGGCCCGGCCGGTCGAGCCAGCCACCGTTGGGGTCGCGCACGAGATGGGGCATCAGCACCGGGTCGTGCATCACCACCAGCACGCCGTCGCGGGTCAGCGCGACGTCGAGCTCGATCGTGCTGACGCCGATGCCGAGCGCGGCGGCGAAGGCGGGCAGCGTGTTCTCGGGGAAGAGCCCGCGCGCGCCGCGATGGCCCTGCAGGTCGAAGGCGCCCGCCGGCGTGGCGGCGAGGCAGGCGAGGAGCAAAGCAGGGGCAAGCCGGCTCACGGGCGCCGGCGCCGCTCGCTACGTCGTTCGGCGCGGCGAGCCGGCGGGGTGCGGCCGCGCCGCGCGCGCCGCTCGCCGCCGGCCGAGACCAGCTCCAGCCGCAGGCTGCCGGTGACCAGCTCGGCCTCGGCCAGGCGCACCTCGATCTCGTCGCCCAGACGGAAGGTGCGGCCCGTGCGCCGGCCCACCAGCGCGTGCAGCCGCTCGTCGTGGATGTAGAAGTCGTCGCCGAGCGCGCTGATCGGAATCAGGCCGTCGGCGCCGCTCTCGGCCAGCTCGACGAACAGGCCGAAGCGGGTCACCCCGTCGATGCGGCCGGCGAAGGTGGCGCCGACGCGGTCGGCCATGTAGGCGGCGGTGAAGCGGTCGAGGGCGTCGCGCTCGGCGGTCATCGCGCGGCGCTCGGTCATCGAGATGTGGTCGGCGATGGCGGCGAATGCCCCGGCCTCCTCGCCGCTGAGGCCGCCGTCGCCGAGGCGCAGGCCGCCGATCAGCGCCCGGTGCACCAGCAGGTCCGCGTAGCGGCGGATCGGCGAGGTGAAGTGCGCGTAGCGCCTGAGCGCCAGGCCGAAATGGCCGATATTGTCCGGCGAATAGGCGGCCTGGCTCTGGCTGCGCAGCACCACCTGGTTGACGAGGTGCGCCTGCGGCGTGCCCTCGACGTGGCGCAGCACCCGGTTGAACAGCGCCGGCTTGAGCACCTGCCCCTTGGCGAAACGAAGGCCGAGGCTGTCGAGGAATTCGCGCAAGGCCTCGACCTTCTCGTGCGCCGGCTCGTCGTGAACGCGGTACATGCAGGGCTGTCGCGCCTCCTCCAGCGTCTCGGCGGCGCAGACGTTGGCGGCGATCATGAATTCCTCGATCAGACGGTGGCTGTCGTAGTGCGGCCGCGGCACGACGGCGCGGATGTGACCGTCGGCGCCGAGCAGGACGCGGCGCTCGGGCAGTTCGAGGGCCAGCGGCTCGCGTCGCTCGCGCGCCGCCCGCAGCGCCGCGAACGCGCCGTAGAGCGGCTCGATCACCGTGGCCATCAAGGGCGCGCAGACGGCGTCGGGCTCGCCGTCGCGCGCGCGCTGCACCTGGCCGTAGTGCAGCGAGGCGGCGCAGCGCATCAGGCCGCGCGAGAAGCGGTGCTTGCGCTTGTTGCCGTGGGCGTCGAACCACATGTGCGCGGCGAGGCAGGCGCGCGGCTCGCCCTCGACCAGCGAGCAGAGATCGGCCGACAGCGCCTCGGGCAGCATGGGCACGACGCGGTCGGGAAAATAGACCGAGTTGCCGCGCAGCCGCGCATCCTTGTCGAGCGCGCCGCCCGGACGCACGTAGTGGGCGACGTCGGCGATGGCGACGATGACGTGCCAGCCGCCCCTGTTGTCGGGATCGTCGTCGGGCGCCGCCCACACCGCGTCGTCGTGGTCGCGCGCGTCTTCGGGATCGATGGTGACCAGCGGCACCGCCCGCAGGTCGGTGCGATGCCCGAGGGCGACAGGCTTGGCCGCCTTCGCCGCGGCGAGGGTCTCGGGCGAGAACACGGTCGGGATGTCGTGGGTGTGGATGGCGACGAGCGACAGCGATCGCGCGCTGCCGATCGGGCCGAGGCGCTCGCGCACCTTGGCCTCGCGCAAGCCGTGGCCGCGGCCGGGGAGCACGTCGGCCAGAACCAGTTCGCCCGATGCGGCGCCGAGCGTGTTGTGGGCCTGGACGACCAGTTCGTAGCGCTGACGGCGGTCGGTCGGCTGGATGCGGCCGCCCACTTGCTTGGCCGGACCGAGCGCGGTGAATACGCCGACCACCTGTTCGGGCGCGACATGGACGAGGCGCATGAAGCGCCCCTCGAAGAGCCCCTCGCCGATGCGCTTGACGCGGGCCAGCACGCGGTCGCCGACGCCGACATGGCCGAGCCCCGCGGCCCGTCCTTTGCCCTCGCCGGTGAGGATCACGCGCGGCGGCGGTCCTTCGCCCTTCCATTCCACCGGGCGGGCGATCAGCTCGCCGTCGATGTCGGTCTCGACCACGTCGAGCAGCGCCACCTCGGGCAGCGTGCCGGCCGGGACCAGGCGGCGGGCGCGGGTGCGACCGACGGCGCCCTCGCTCTGCAGTTCCTTCAGCATCTCCTTGAGCCAGACGCGGTCGGCGGCGCCCAAGGAGAAGGCGCGGGCGATCTCGCGCTTGCCGACGCGGCCGGGGCCTTGCCGGATGAACTCGAGGATCTGCCGCTTGCTCGGGCGGGGGGCGGGTTTTTTCGGTTTGCCGCTCACGCGTGGCTGTTTCCGGGAATGCGATGGCGCGGCCGGGAGAGCTTTCCCTGCCGGCACCTATCATATAGGGGCTTCAGCCGCGGACGACAGCGCGGCGATTGTGCCCGAACGGCCTATTCGGCGGCCGAGGCCTTCGGCGCCGGCGCCTTGCGTGTTTTCCCCGGCGACCTGGCGCCCGCACCCTTGGCGGCCTTCGTCGTGGCGGCCTTGGAGCGGGCCCCGCGCCGGCCCTTGCCGCCCGCGGCCTCGGCGGCGAGCCGCGCCAGCGCCGCTTCGAGCGACATGTCCTCGGGCGCGGTACCCTTCGGCAGGGTCGCATTGATCTTGCCGTGCTTGACGTAGGGGCCGTACTTGCCGGGCATGATCACGACCGGCTGGCCGTCCTCGGGATGGGCGCCGAGCTCGCGCAGCGGCTGCGCCTCGCGGCGGCGCCGGCCGCGGCCGCGCGCCGCGGCCTCGGCGATCAGGTCGACCGCGCGGTTGAGGCCGATCTCGATCGCCTCCTCGGCCGAGTCGAGGCGGACGTAGCGGCCATCGTGCTCCAGATAGGGCCCGAAGCGGCCAAGCCCGGCGGTGATCGGCTTGCCGCTGTCGGGATGGGGGCCGACGATGCGCGGCAGCGCGAGCAGTTTCAGCGCCCGCCCGAGCTCGACCTGGTCGGGGGCGGTGCCCTTGGGCAGCGAGGCGCGCTTCGGCTTCTTCTCCTTGCCCTCGGCCTCGCCGAGCTGGACGTAGAGGCCGAAGGGGCCGCTGCGCAGCGTCACCGGCAGGCCGGTGGCGGGGTCGGTGCCGAGCAGGCGCGGCCCCGGCAGCGCCGCCGCCTCGCCGCCGCCGTTCACCGCCAGCGGGCGGGTGTAGTTGCAGTCGGGATAGTTCGAGCAGCCGATGAAGGCGCCGTTGCGCCCGAGCTTGATGCCGAGCCGGCCCGCGGCGCAGGCCGGGCAGCCGCGCGGGTCCTTGCCGTCGCCGCGGTCGGGGAAGAAATGCGGCCCGAGCGCCAGGTCGATGGCGTCGATCACCACCTTGCGGGTGCCGATGTCCTTGTCGAGATGGGCGACCGCTTCCTTGACCGAGATCGCGTGGCCGTCCCACTTGTCGGCGCGGGTGAAGGCCAGCCAGAAGTCGCGCAGCACCTGCTTCCAGTCGACGTGGCGCTCGGCGATCTCGTCGAGCTGCTCCTCGAGGTTGGCGGTGAAGTCGTAGTCGAAGTAGCGCTCGAAGAAGCCGGTGAGGAAGGCGGTGACCAGCCGGCCCTTGTCCTCGGGCACGAAGCGGCTCTTGTCCATGCGCACGTAGCTGCGTTCGCGCAGGACTTCGAGGATCGAGGCATAGGTCGACGGCCGGCCGATGCCGAGCTCCTCGAGCCTCTTGACCAGGCTCGCTTCGGAATAGCGCGGCGGCGGCTCGGTGAAATGCTGATCGGGGCGCACGCCGAGCCGTCTCAGGGCCTCGCCGGCGGCGAGCCTGGGCAGCCGCGCCCCGTCTTCGCCATGGCCGTTGTCGTCGCGGCCTTCCTCGTAGAGCTTGAGGAAGCCCGGAAAGAGCACCACCGTGCCAGTGGCGCGCAGCCCGATCCTGCCGGTGCCGTCGGCGATCTCGACCGTGGTGCGCTCGAGCTCGGCGGATTCCATCTGGCAGGCGATGGCGCGGGTCCAGATCAGGGAGTAGAGCTTGCGCTGCGCCTCGTCGAGATAGCGCGCCACAGCCTCGGGGCGCCGCGCGAAGTCGGTCGGGCGGATCGCCTCGTGGGCCTCCTGCGCGGCCTTGGCCTTGGTCTTGTACACGCGCCAGCTTTGCGGCACGTATTCGGCGCCGAAGTCGGCGGCGATCGCCTCGCGGGCGCCGCGCACCGCCTCGTCGGCCATGGTGACGCCGTCGGTTCGCATGTAGGTGATCAGGCCGATCGTCTCGCCGCCGATGTCGACGCCCTCGTAGAGCCGCTGGGCGATCGACATGGTGTTCTGCGCGCTGAAGCCAAGCTTGCGCGCCGCCTCCTGCTGCAGCGTCGAGGTGGTGAAGGGCGGCGCCGGGTGGCGCTTGGCGGGACGCGTCTGCACCTCGGCGACGCGCAAATCGGCGGCCTCGATGCGCGCGCTCGCCGCGTGCGCCGCCGCCGCATTCGCGAGATCGAACTTGTCGAGCTTGCGCCCGTCCAGCTCGACGAGGCGGGCGGCGAAAGGCTGGCCGTCGGCGCCGGCCAGATCGACATCGACCGTCCAGTATTCGCGCGGCCGGAAGGCCTCGATCTCGATTTCGCGCTCGCAGATCAGCCGCAGCGCGACCGATTGCACGCGGCCCGCCGACTTGGCGCCGGGCAGCTTGCGCCACAGGACCGGCGAGAGCGTGAAGCCGACCAGATAGTCGAGCGCCCGGCGGGCCTGCTGGGCGTTGACGAGATCCATGTCGATGTCGCGCGGATGCGCCATCGCTGCCTTCACCGCCGAGCGCGTGATCTCGGTGAAGACGACCCGCTTGACGTCGACGTTCCTGAGCACGTTGCGCTGCGCCAGGCTTTCCAGCACGTGCCACGAGATCGCTTCGCCCTCGCGGTCGGGGTCGGTCGCCAGATAGAGGTGTTCCACCCCCTTCTTCAGGGCATCGGCGATGTCCTTCAGCGCCTTCGCCGCCCGGCCCTCGATCTCGTAATGCATGGCGAAGTCCTTGTCCGGCTCGACCGAGCCCTCTTTCGAGGGCAGGTCGCGGACATGGCCATAGGAGGCCAGCACCTTGTAGCCGGGGCCGAGATACTTCTCGATGGTCTTGGCCTTGGCCGGGCTTTCGACGACGACGACGTCCATGCCGGAACCGGGATCCTATGCTGGGCTAAGTGCGGCGCCGGATGGTTTCGCGTACCACGATACCGCAACCGTCTGGCGCAGGGCTAAGGAACATGGTGAAAAGGTTCCCGCCTGTCAAATCGCGAGTATCGGAACCATCGGTTAATACTGGGTTGGCATGCTCATCAGAAAGCCTGAGTGGCGGCCGAAGACGGCCGATCAAGTAGTTGATCCATAGCCGGGTTTCGCCGTGATCCGTATTCCGCGCCGAACCGATTTGCTGGGCCGCCTCGGGCGCCTGCCATGGCATTGGCTGGCTGCAGCAGCCTTCGTGATCGGCTGCGCCGCGGTGAGCCTGTGGCTCGCCCGCCTGCCCCCGGAGGAGGCGCGGCCGCCGCAGGCCGACGCGGTGCGGCCTGAGGCTGCGGCGCCGCCTATGCCCACATTGCCCGCCCTGTCGGGTCCGGCGGCGGTCGAGCCGCCGGCTCTGCCCCGCCAGCCGTCGCTCGTCGTACCGGCCTTCCGGCTCACCGACGCCGGCGACCTTGTGCCGATGGCGGGGGCCGGCCTCGCCGCGGAAACGGCGATCCTGCTGTCGCGCCATGCCGGATTGTTCGTCATCGCGCCTGGCAGCGCCCTGGCCGAGGAGCCGGAGGCGGCGGCGGC
>CAYTWJ010000003.1:12701-38491 GCA_964442055.1 uncultured Rhodospirillaceae bacterium
TGCCGACCACGCGGCGCTGGCCCGCCGGCTCGGGGTCGCCTTCATCGTTGCCGGCGAGATCGCCGCCGGCGCCGAGACGCTTCGGGTCACGGCGCGGCTGGTCGAGGCCGCGACGGGGCGCAACCGCTGGCGGCGGGACTATCAGGAACCGCCGGCGGGACTGCCGCTGCTCGCCCGCCGCCTCGCCGCCGATCTGGCCGCGGCGCTGGCGCCGGGCAAGCCGTTCGCCTTGCCGGCCGAGGACAAGCCGGTGCCCGAGCTTGCCGCCTGGCACGCCGCCACGCTCGGCCTCGCTGCCTTTGGCCACGACCTGCCGGCGGCGCGGCTCGCTTTCAACGAGGCGGTCGCGGCGGATACGAGCTACGCCTTCGCCTGGGCAATGCTCGGCCTGGTCCACATCGACGAGTTCCTCGCCCGCGGCGACGAGCACAGCATGCGGCGGGCCATCGGCGCGGGCGCGCAGGCGCTCTCGCTCGACGGAGATCTGCCCGAGGTCTATGCGCTGATCGCGGCGATCAATCTCGAGGGACGCGGCAACATCGAGCGCGCGCTCGCCGCGGCGGAGCGCGCCGTCGCTGTCGAACCCAATGGCCCCGATGCGCTGGCCTGGCTGGCGGCGGCGGAACGCGCGGCCGGCGCATGGGCGGCCGCGCGGCGCCATGCCGAGGCCGCCATCCGCCGCCACCCGCGGCATCCGCCCTGGTATCTCGAAACGCTCGCGCTGGCGCAGCTCTTTCTCGACGATCATGCGGCCGCCCTGGCGACCGCCTCGCGCTATTTCGAGGCCGCCACGACGGCGACCGGCAAGCTGCGGGCGCTCGAATTGCGGGCTGCCATCCAAGGCGAAGCCGGTGACGTGCCGGCCGCGCGCGAGACGCTGCGCATCCTCAATGCGCTCGACCCGACCGCGGCGGCCCAGGCCGAGGAGCGGGCGGCGCGCCTGTTCGCGCGGCCGGCCGATCGCACGCGCTGGCTCGCCGCGCTGAGCGGCGAGCTGACACGCTGAGAATCCCGTCGGCGCCTATCGGATCAGGCCGCAAGCGATACGCGCGCCGCCGCCGCCGAGCGGCGCCGGCTGGTCGGCATAGTTGTCGCCGCCGGCGTGCACCATCAGCGAGCGGCCGCCGATCAGCCGCAGCTTGAGCTTCGGCGCGAGCGCCGGCAGCGATGCCGTGCCGTCCTGGTCGACCCACAGCACCGGCAGGTCGCCGAGATGGCCCTCGGCGGCGTGGGGGCCGAGATGCTTGCCGGTCTTCGCCGGGTCGTAGTGGCCGCCCGCGCCCAGACCGGCCGCCGGCTTGCCGTCGGCGCCCGGGGCGGGGCCGCAATTGGGCCTCTCGTGCACGTGGAATCCATGGGCGCCCGGCGGCAGGCCCTTCAAGCGCGGCTCGATGTATAGACCGTAGCGCGTATCGCGCAGCAAGACGGTCCCGATTTCGGCGCCGATTCCGTCGGCGCTGATCGCGTTCAAGGTCACCGTTCGGGTCGCTGCCTCCGCCGTCGCCGTGCCGGCCAGCAGGACGCCGCAGGCCATCGCCAGGCGCAGTTTCATCGGGTTCCCTCCGAGGTTCCGCCGCGCCTGGTCGGCGGCGCGGCGAGGACGATCCTAGCGACTCGCTGAGGGAGGCGCAAAGGCGCGTTGCCTGTCAGGCGAGCGAGACCTGCCCGCCGGGATGGCGCATGGCGCGTCCGGCCAGTTCGAGCTCGAGCAGCGCGGCCTGGACGAGCGCCGGCGGCAGCGCGCACTGGCGGATCAGCTCGTCGAGCGCTACCGGGCTCGGCGAAAGCTTCTCGACCAGCACCGCCCGTGCGGCGGCGACCGTCTCGTCGGCGATGGCCGGCGTCGGCGCCGCATGGTCGGGCGCCGAGGGTTGCGCCAGGGGATGTTCGAGCATTGGCGCCAGCACCCGCATCACATCGTCGGCGCCCTCGATAAGGGTCGCGCCCTGCCGGATCAGGTCGTTGGCGCCGCGCGAGCGCGGGTCGAGCGGCGAGCCCGGCACGGCGAAGACCTCGCGGCCCTGTTCGAGAGCCAAACGGGCGGTGATCAGCGAGCCCGATTGCAGCGCCGCCTCGACCACGACGACGCCACGGCTGATGCCGCTGATCAGGCGGTTGCGGCGCGGAAAATGCTGCGGCTTCGGCTGGGTGCCGGGTGGCAGCTCGGCGACCAGGAGCCCGCCCTCGGCAACGGCGGCGTGAAGCGCCTCGTGCTCGGGCGGGTAAACTACGTCGATACCGCCGCCGAGCACGGCGATGGTGCCGCCGGCCAGCGCCCCTTCGTGCGCGGCACGATCGATCCCGCGTGCCAGGCCGGAAACGACGACGAGCCCACGGCGCGTCAGTTCGGCCGCAAGCTCGCGGGTGAAGCGGACGCCCAGGGCGGAGGCGTTGCGCGCGCCGACGATCCCGATGCAGGGCCGGCGGACGAGATGGCCATGGCCGCGCAGGCCGAGCAGCGGCGGCGCGTCGTCAATGGCCATGAGCGCCGGCGGGTAGTCGGCCTCGCCGAAGGCGGCCAGTCGGGCGCCCGCGGCGTGAACCGCGGCGATTTCGCGCTCGGCGGCGCCGCGCGGGCAGATGCCGATCGGTCGCGTCCGCCCGCCGCGCCGGGCCAGTTCGGGCAGGGCGTCGAGCGCCGCCGCGGCGCTGCCGAAGCGGCGCAGAAGCTGAAAGAAGGTGATCGGCCCGACGTTCTCGCTGCGGATCAGCCGCAACCAATCGAGCCGCTCGGCCTCGCTCAGGCTGCGCGGCGCGGACATCAGGAACGAGCGTGGGGGAACGGACATCGGCCGTCAACGCGGGTTACACAGGGGTAGATATAACGAAATAGATAAATGGTTGAAAGAAAGCCGGCCGCACGCTAGGGTACCGCTGCGGGCTGGGATGGGGGGAGGCAATGGCCAGGAACGGCTTCCGGGTCGCCAGCTTCAACGTCGAGAACCTGTTCGCGCGCTACCGCTTTCGCACCAATTTCGAGCCGCGCGAGGCGGACGGCTTCACCGTCAACAACCTTGCCTTCGAAATCTACGAAGAGACGGAAAAGCGCATCACCGCGCGGGCGATCCAGGCCGTCGACGCCGACGTTCTGGCGCTGCAGGAGGTCGAGAGCCTGCCGGTGCTCGACCGCTTCTGCCGCCAGTACCTGGCGTCGATGGGCTATGCCCACCGCATCCTGGTCGACGGCAACGACCCGCGACAGATCGATGTCGCCGTGCTCAGCCGGTTGCCGCTCGCCAACCTGCGCACCCATCGTCACGAGCGCGACGCCGACGGGCAGTTGCTGTTCTCGCGCGACCTGCTCGAAGTCGATGTCGACGTCAGGGGCAAGCCGCTGACGCTCTACCTCAGCCACCTGAAATCGATGCTGGGCGGTCGCGACGAGACGCATGCGCGCCGGGCCGAGCAGGCGGCGCGGATCGCGGCCGTGCTCGACGCCGCCGAGAAGCCGCGCGGCTACAAGGGCAATTTCATCGTACTCGGCGACTTCAACGACTATCCCGACGAGGAAAGCGCGCTGACGCCGCTGCTCGGCCACCAGGAGCTCGTCAACGTCGTCGAGCGGCTGCCGAAGGCCGAGCGCTGGACGCATTACTACGCGCGCGGCAAGAAGGGGGAGAAGACCAACCAGCTCGACTATCTGTTGCTCGGGCGCGCGCTCGACACCCGCGCCAAGAAGCCGGCGCCGCAAATCCTGCGCCAGGGCCTGCCCTGGCGCGCCGCGGCTTATGAGGGCGAGCGCTTCGAGGGCGTCGGCGAGGACAACCCGAAGGCATCCGACCACTGCCCGCTGAGCGTCGACATTCCTTTCGCCGCTCTCGCATGAGGCGGAACGCTCAGGTGCCGCGCGTCACCTCCGACGCGGGCGAGGCATAGATCGCGGCCATGATCCGGTCGACGCGGCGGCCGTCGTCGGAAAGCGGCAAGGCCAGCTTGTCGAGCAGCATGAACTGCTTGGCAAAGGGCTGGCCGCGCTGCACCAGCAGGGGCTCGCCGCTGGCGCAGACCTGCAGGTACTCGTCGCGCGCCTTCTCGCCGATGAAGGGAACCGCCTCGCGCACCGTCTTGCCGGTCAGATCGAAGCCGAACATCTCGCCCAGCATGGTTCCGTGCAGGCGGAATCGGAAGTCCTCGCCGTCGCCGATCGTCTCGACGAGAAGCAGGTGGCCGAACCAGGGTGCCAGCTCGGTCGCATCGAAATCGGCCCGTGCCGGCATGCGCCGGCCTCCCGCCTTGGTCCGCCACAGCCCGTAGAGCGCGGCCAGTTGCGGATGGTCGGGCGAGAGGGTCATCGCGGCGTCAGGGGCGGCCGCGGCCGATTCTCGGCTCCTCGCCGCGAAGCAGCCGCCGGATGTTGGCGTGATGGCGCAGCAAGATCAGCACGGTCATCAGCAGGATCAGTTCCGCCTTCTGGCGCGTGATCAGCAGCCAGTCCCATTCCGCCTGGAGGGCGGCGAAGACGTCGGGGCTCGAGACGAACCAGGCATAGGCGGCGGTCAGGGTCGCGGCGACCAGCGCCGCGAGCGACGAGATGCGAAAGACCAGCGCCGTACCCAGCCACAACGCCCCGGCCAGCAGCCCGACCGGCCAGGCGAGGCCGAACAGGATGCCGAGGAAGGTCGCCACGCCCTTGCCGCCCTGGAAGCCGAGCCAGACCGGGAACAGATGGCCGACGAAGGCGCCGGCGCCGGCGATGACGGTGATGTCGGGGCCGAAGCGCGCGCCGATCAGCACCGCCGCGGTCCCCTTGAGCGCGTCGAGCAGCAGGGTCAGCGCGGCGAGATCCTTGCGCCCGGTGCGCAGCACATTGGTGGCGCCGATATTGCCCGAGCCGATCCGGCGCAGGTCGCCGAGCCCGGCGAGGCGCGTCAGCACGAGGCCGAAGGGAATCGAGCCGAGCAGGTAGCCGACAACGAGCGCGGCCGCGTAGTAGGGCAGGGCGTGGCTCCAGGAAATCGGGTCGGGCACCGCCCTATCCCTCGCGCCGGCGCTGGAATACGGTGCGGCCGGCGACCACCGTGCGCAGCGCATGGCCCTGCAGCGGCCGCCCGTCGTAAGGCGAGTTCTTCGACTTGGAGCGGAACTTCTTCTCGTCCACCCGCCACGGCGCATCGAGATCGAAAAGCAGCAGATCGGCCGGCGCCCCCTTGGCCAGGCGGCCCTGCGCCAGGCCGAGCAGCTCGGCCGGCCGCGCCGTCATGCAGCGCAGGAGCTCGATGAGCGGCACATGGCCGCCGTGATGCAATTCGAGCGCCAGCGCTAGCATGGTCTCGAGCCCGATCGCGCCGAAGGCGGCCTGCGCGAAAGGCAACCGCTTGCTGTCGGGATCCTGCGGACAATGCGCCGACGAGATCACGTCGATGGTGCCGTCGGCGATCGCCGCGACCACGGCGCGGCGGTCGTCCTCTTCGCGCAGCGGCGGCTTGGTCTTGGCGAAGGTGCGGTACTCGCCGACGGCGGTTTCGTTGAGGGCGAAATTGTGCGGCGCCGCGCCGGCGCTGACGGCGAGACCGCGCGCCTTGGCCCGGCGGACCGCGTCGATGGCCGAAGCGGTCGAAAGGTGCGCCGCGTGCCAGCGTCCCCCGGTCAGCTCGACCAGCCGCAGGTCGCGCTCGACCAGGATCGTCTCCGCCACGGCCGCAATGCCGGCGAGGCCGAGACGCATCGCGATCTCGCCCTCGTTCATGACGCCGTCGCGGGCGAGGCTCGGCTCCTCGCAGACCTGCACGAGCAGGAGGTTGAAACTGGTCGCGTAGGCGAGCGCGCGGCGCATCAGCCGCGCGTCGGCCACCGCCCGGTCGCCGTCGCTGAAGCAGACCGCGCCGGCCTCGGCGAGCAGGCCGAGCTCGGTCATCTCGGCGCCGCGCAGGCCGCGGGTGATCGCCGCCGCCGGCAGCACGTTGACCACCGCCGTCTCGCGGGCGCGGCGGGCGATGAAATCGACCAGCGCCACCTCGTCGATCACCGGCTCGGTGTTGGGCATGGCGACCAGGGTGGTGACGCCGCCGGCGGCGGCGGCGCGCGCCGCGGTGGCCAGCGTCTCCTGGTGCTCGGCGCCGGGCTCGCGCAGCCAGGCATGCATGTCGACCAGGCCGGGGCAGAGCACGTGGCCGCCGCAATCGACGACCTCGGCGCCCTCGGGCAGGCCGGCCTCGAACAACCGCGGCCCCAGGTCGGCGATGACGCCGCCCTCGGTCAGCAGGCCGCCCGGCGCGTCGAGCCCGCGCGCCGGGTCGAGCAGCCGGGCGTTGATGTAGGCGACGCGCCCGCCGGTCACGCCGGGGCCGCCAGGTTGGGCAGGCGGCGCGTCAGCAGCTCGAGCACGGCCATGCGCACCGCGACCCCCATCTCGACCTGTTCGCGCGGCGCCTCAGGCATTTGGCAGGTTGCGCGAGAGCGCATCGAGCACCGCCATTCGCACGGCGACGCCCATTTCCACCTGCTCGCGGATTAGGGACTGGGCGCCGTCCGCCACGCCCGACTCGATCTCGACGCCGCGGTTCATCGGCCCGGGATGCATGATCAGCGCGTCGGGCTTGGCGCAGGCGAGCTTGTCGGCATCGAGCCCGTAATAGTGGAAATACTCGCGCACCGACGGCACATAGGCGCCCTGCATGCGCTCCATCTGCAGCCGCAGCATCATGACGATGTCGACCCCGGCCAGCCCCTGGCGCATGTCGTGATGGACCTCGACGCCGAGGCGCTCGACCTGGCGCGGCAGCAGGGTGGGCGGCGCCACCAGCCGCACCCGTGCGCCCATGGTGTTGAGCAGGTGCACGTTCGAGCGGGCGACGCGGCTGTGCAGGATGTCGCCGCAGATGGCGACCACCAGCCCGGCGAGGCGGCCCTTGCGCCGGCGGATGGTGAGGGCGTCGAGCAGGGCCTGGGTCGGGTGCTCGTGGCTGCCGTCGCCGGCATTGATGACCGCGCAATCGACCTTCTGCGACAGCAGCTGGACCGCGCCCGAATCGGGATGGCGCACCACCAGCACGTCGGGGTGCATGGCGTTCAGCGTCATCGCCGTGTCGATCAGCGTCTCGCCCTTGCGGATCGCCGAGGTGGCCACCGACATGTTGATGACGTCGGCGCCGAGCCGCTTGCCGGCGAGCTCGAAGGAGGTGCGCGTGCGCGTCGAGGTCTCGAAGAAGAGGTTGATCAGCGTGCGGCCGCGCAGGGTCGACTGCTTCTTGTCGATCTGGCGGTTCTGGGCCACGTAGGCGTCGGAGCGGTCGAGGATGAGGCCGATGTCGTCGGCCGACAGGCCTTCGATGCCGAGCAGGTGGCGGTGCGGGAAATCGCGCCCCGGGTCGAAGCCGGATGCGGGCCCCGGGACGGCGCTGGGGGCGGCGCCGGGAGCGGCGGTGGCGGCGGTCATCAAAGCGGCATGCTATACCGTGCGCCGGCGGCAGCGGCAAGCGCCGCGCCGACCGGCGTCAATCGTTCAGCCAGGCCAGCTTCAGCCCGGGGCGCGGCCAGTCGACGGCGACCAGCTTGCCGGCGCCCGAGAGGGTGATGAAGGCGGTGCGCAAGCCCGGGCCGCCGAAGCAGATGTTGGTGGTATAGAGATCGGGCATCGGCAGGTGCTCGGCGCGGCCCCCCTCGGGCGGGATCACGGTGATGCCGCCGTTCTGCAGCGTGGCGACGCAGACATTGCCGGCCGAATCGACCGCCATCGAGTCGAAGCGCTGGTAGCCGCCGGCGCCGTAGAGGAGCTCGCCGCCATGCGGCGACGGCCAGGGCCGCCTGGCGATCTCGCCCGGGGCGACAATGTCGTAGGCCCAGACCCGCGCGGTGACGGTTTCGGCGACATAGAGGCGGTCGCCGGCGGGCGAGAGCGCGATGCCGTTCGCGGTCATCACCGGGTAGATGACCTCGCGGATCAGGCTGCCGTCGGCCTTGGCGTAGTAGACCCCGCCCCAGTCGAGGTCGCGCCTGCGCGCCTTGCCGAGATCGGTGAACCAGAAGCCGCCGTGGCGGTCGAAGACGATGTCGTTGGGGCCGCGCAGCGGGCCATTCTCGCTGCGGTCGTAGAGCCGTTCGACCTTGCCGGTCGCCAGATCGACGCGCTCGATGCGGCCGCCGGAATAATCTTCGGCCTGCCCGACCGGCCTGAGGCCATGGACCGGATCGTCGTGCCAGGCGAAGCCGCCGTTGTTGCAGATATAGCACTTGCCGTCGGGGCCGATGGCGGCGCCGTTCGGCCCGCCGCCGGTGGCGGCGACGACCTCCTTGCGTCCGTCGGAGCGCACGCGCGTCAGGCAGCCGGCGGCGATCTCGACCAGCAGGATCGAGCCATCGGGCATGGCGACCGGCCCTTCGGGAAAGCGCAGGCCGCTGGCGATCTCGCGGATGGCGGGCACGACAGTTCCTCCGTTGCATGAACCGATCGCGGCGGTCATCGCCGCTGCGGCCCGAGCTCGCGGTCGAGAAATTCCGCGACCGCCCGGATCGCTGCATCGCGCGCCGCCGCATTCGGTCCGACGGTCACGGTTCGCTGGACCTTGCCCGAGGATTCGTTGCGGAGTTGGCGCCGATGCAATCGGTCGCCCGGTCGGTCGAAGCCGTGATGGGCATCGTCATAGGCGACGACCCTGACCGGCGCTCCATGTTCGCGGGCGCTTGCCGCCAGGTCAAGGCAAGGTGCCGCAGGGGTCCAGTCGTCCGCCAGTCCGACCAGGATCAGCGTCGGGACGGCCGGCGCCCAGCCGGTGCGCGGGAAGCGGCCGCCGAGCTGGCAACCCGGATAAAAGGCAACCGCAGCGCGAAAGCCCGGCGGGGGCTTGCCGGCAAGGGCGATCAGCGTCGCGCTGGCGCCGTTCGACCAGCCGATCAGGGCGATGCGGTCGGCGTTGACGAACGAGCGGGCGGCCAGCCAGCGGAGCGCGCCCCGCGCGTCGCCAGGCCGATCATCGATGACGGAAACGGGTCGCTCGCCGGGATTGCAAATCTCGCGCACGCCGCGCGGCGTGAAGCCGTCGACCAGCAGCGCGACGTAGCCCCATTCGATCAGGCGGTCGGCCCACTGGCGATAGTGCCGGCTGATCTCATCCGCCGACGTCAGCGCCCCGCCGCAGCCGTGCATCAGCACCGCCGCGGCGAAGGGCCCGTCGCCCGTCGGACGCCACAGATAGCCGTGCAGCGCGACGGTGCCGGTCGCGTCAGGGAAGGCGACGGTTTCCGGAGCGGCGGCGGCCGCGGGGTTGGCCATGAGCAGGGCCGTCGTCATGGTCGCGGCGAGCGCGGCGATGCAGCGGAAGGGGCGCGTCATCCACAACCAGCAGTTGCCCGCCGCCCCTCGTTCCCCAGCGTCAGCCGGCCAGCGCGCGCGCGACGGACTGGCGCAGTTCCGTCGTGCGGTAGGGTTTGTAGAGGATTTCCGTATGAGCGCCAATATCGGCGAGGTCGCCGCCGACGCTCTCGGTGAAGCCGGTGGTGAGCAGCAGTTTCACCTCGGGCCAGCGGCGGCGCACCTGGCGGGCCAGCTCGACCCCGTTCATGCCGTCGGCCAGGATGACGTCGCTGAACAGCAGCGAGATGCGCCGGCCGGAGTCGAGAGTCTCGAGCGCGCCGCCCGCATCGGCGGCCTCGGCGACCCGATAGCCGAGCGCGCTCAGCGCCTCGACGACGAACGTGCGCACGGCCGGATCGTCCTCCACCACCAGGACGGTTTCGCCCTTGCCCGGACGCGGCTCGGGTTCGACGGCGGCCGCGGCGGGACGACGGGTTTCGGTCGCTCGCGGCAGGTCGAGGATGACGCGCGTCCCCTGTCCCGGCGCACTGTCGATATGCAGTTGGCCGCCCGACTGTTCGACGAAGCCGTGGACCGTGCTCAGGCCGATGCCGGTGCCCTTGCCGGCCGGCTTGGTCGTGAAGAAGGGCTCGGTGGCGCGGGCCAGCACGTCCGGTGCCATGCCGGTGCCGGTGTCGGCGACGACGATGCGGACGAACTCGCTGCCGTCCTCGGTCGCGTTGGCCACCGACAGGGTGAGCGCTCCGCCATTCGGCATCGCATCGCGGGCGTTGACGGCGAGATTGAGGATCGCGCTTTCGAGCTGCGCCGGATCGACCAGGCTGGTGCAGGCTTCCGCCGGCGCCTCTATGCGCACCGCGATGCGCGGGCCCAGCGTGCGGCTGAGCATCTCCTCCATGCCGTAGAGGATGCCGGCGGCGTCGATCGACATCGGCTGCAGCGGGTGGCGGCGCGCGAAGGCGAGCAGGCGCGCGACCAGGGCGCCGCCCTTTTCCGCCGAATCGATGACCCGGCCGACCAGCGCCTGCAAATCGGGCCGGTCGAGCGTCTGCGCGCGCAGCAGATCCAGGTTGCCGACGATCACGGCGAGCATGTTGTTGATGTCGTGGGCGATGCCGCCGGTGAGCTGGCCGAGCGCTTCCATCTTCTGCGCCTGCACCAGCCTGCTCTGGGCCTCGACGCGCGCCGTCACGTCAAGGATAAGCGCGTAAAAGCCCGTGACCGCTCCCTCGGTATAGGCCGGAATGTAGCGAGCGTCGAGCCAGCGCCGCTTGCCGTCGGGCAAGGTCGCCTCGTGGCGAAAGAGCTGCGGCTCTCCCGCCAGGACGGCGTCGATATGAGGCCGAACCATCGCGTAGCGGTCGCGGCCGACGACCTCGTCGACCGGCTTGCCGATCAGCGACGCGGCGGGCCGGACATACCATTCCTCGGCGGTACGGTTGACGAAGCCGAAGCGCAGGCCGTCCTCGACCTTGTCGACCTGGGCGATCAGGGCCGGCAGGTTGTCGGTTATGGTGCGAAGCTGGTTGCGGCTTTGGCGCACCGCCTCTTCGGCATTCTTGCGGTCGCCGATGTCCTCGATCACCGACACGAAATGGTCCGGCCGGCCAAGATCGTCGCGCACCAGCGAGGTCGTCAGCATCGCCCAGGCGATGCCGCCGTCCTTGCGCCGGTAGCGCTTCTCCATCGCGTAGGTGTCGATCTCGCCGCGCAGCACCTGTTCGACAAGCGCGAGGTCGGTGCCGAGGTCGTCGGGATGCGTGATCGCCTGGAAGGTGGTCCGCTGCAACGCCTCGAGGCTGTAGCCCAGGAAGTCGCACAGGCGCCGGTTGGCTCGCAGCCAGCGGCCATCGGGCGCCACCATGGCGACGCCGACGGCGGCCTGCTCGAAGGTGGCGCGGAAGCGCCGCTCGCTGGCGAGCAGCGCCTCCTCGGCGCGGCGGTGCGCGGTGATGTCGTAGACCATCGAGAAGAAGCCGTCGGGCTCACCGGCCGGAGTGAAATGCGGCACGTACTGGATGTCGACCTGCCGCATCACGCCGTCGGGATATTTCAGCGCGACCTCGAGCCGCGCCGGCCGGCCGGCCAGCGCTTCCCGCATATGGGGCATGGCCTTGTCGAGGAAGTCCGCCGGCAGCACTTCGCGCAGGTCTTGTCCGATCAGGCTGTCCTGCGCGACCGCGAACCATTCGGAATAGGTGCGGTTGACGAAGCGGTAGCGAAGGCCGCTGTCGACGAAGGTGACGACCGCGGGCAGGTTGTCGGTGATGGTGCGGAGCTGGTCGCGGCTGTCGCGCAGCGCCGCCTCGCGCAGCAACGCCTCGGTGACGTCGGTGCCGACCGACAGGATGCCGCCTTCGCGCGTGCGGATTTCGAACGCCTGCAGGTAGTGGCCGCCATGCATGCGGCGCAGGATCGGCGTGCCGTCCGCCCGGCGATGGAGGGCGAGGCGCTCGCGGATGTAGGCCTCGGGATCGGCCGCCGCCTCCGGCACCAGCCGGCGCCGCACCGCCTCGCGCAGGACGTCCTCGAAGGTGCGTCCGACCGCGATGTAATCGGCGAGCCCCGGATAGAACTCCGTCAGCTTCTGGTTGAAGAACACGATGCGGTCGTCGCTGTCGTGGAGGACCAGCGCCTGGTTGATCGTCGCGATCGTGTCCTCGAGATGGGCACGGGCCCGCTCGGCGGCTTTCTCGGCGGCTCGCCGGTCGGTGACGTCGCGTGCGGTGATGATGCCGCCGGCGATTGCCGGGTCGTCGACCAGGCTGCGTCCGTTGACGGCGAGGATGCGCCAGGCGCCGTCGGCGTGGCGCGCGCGCAGTTCGAGATCGATGACGCTGCCGGGCTTGGCAAATCCGTTGGCCAGCGCCTGGGCGGCGCGCGGCAGATCTTCGGGATGGACGTAGGACAGGAGCGGCGAGCCGACCACCTCCTCGGGGTCGTAGCCGAGCATTTCGCGCGTGGCCGGCGAGGCGAAGCGGACGTTGCCGTCGGGGTTGACGATCAGGATGATGTCGATCGCCTTGTCGATCAGGGCGCGGAAACGCCGCTCGCTGTCGCGCAGCGCGGCCTCGCTCGCCAGCCGCGCGGTGACGTCGGTGCCGATGCCGATGGTGCCGCCGAGCCGCGAGCGGCGCTCGGTGACCTCGATATGCCGTCCGTCGTTGAGCCGGCGCCGCAGCGGCCTGCCGTCGGCGCGCCGGAAGCGCGCCAGGCGCTCGCGCATGCAATCCTCGACCTCGTTCTCCGGAACCGCGACCGCGCCGCGTCGAATCAGCTCGCGAAATACTTCTTCGAAGGTCTGGCCGGGATGGACGAAGTCGGCGACCTCGGGGAAATGGCTGAGATAGTTCTGATTGAAGAGGACGATGCGCTCGTTGGCGTCGTAAAGGAGCAGCGCCTGGTCGATACTCTCGATGGCGTCCTCGAGGTTGGCGCGCGCCTGTGCCGCCGCCTGCTCGGCGACACGGCGTTCCGTGATGTCGCGCGAGCTGACCAGAACGCCGCCGACGGAGGGCTCGGCGAGCAGGTTCCGCCCTCTGACCTCGAGGACGCGCCAAGAGCCGTCCTTGTGGCGGAAACGGCATTCCACTTCGCCGCGCGCGCCTGGCACCTGGATCTTCTGCGCGAAGACGTCGGCGACACGCGGCAGGTCCTCGGGGTGGATCAGGTCGAAGGCGATTCGGCCGACCAGTTCCTGCGGTTGATAGCCGAGCGCGTCGGCGACCGACGGGCTCTCGTAGCGAATGGTGCCGTCGGCGTCGAGCAGACTGACGACGTCGAGCACGTTGTCCATGAAGGCGCGCAGCCGGCGGTCGCTGGCTTCCCGGGCAAGCTGCGCCTGCTTCTCGTCGGTAATCTCGATCAGGACGCCGTCGAAGACGGTTTCGCCCTCGACCTCGCGCGGCCGCGCCGCATATCGCACCCACTTGATCGCGCCGGAGCGGTGCACGAGGCGATGCTCGCCGTGATACTCCACTTGGGCGTCGGCGGCGGCGCGCATGCGGGCAAGCCAGGGTTCGCGGTCATCGGGATGCGTCGCCTCCTGCAGCACCCGCGCGTCTCGGAAGATCTCCGCCGGCTCGACGCCGACGAGATCGCGGATGCCGTCGCTGATGTACGTATAAAAGAACGTTCCGTCGCCGCGCCGGCGGCGCTCGAAGACGATGCCGGGGATGTTGGCGGCGATCAGCCGCACGCGCTCCTCGCTCTCGCGCGCCGCCCGCTCGGTCTCCTTCAGCGCCGTGATGTCGACGAAGGTCAGAACCGTGCGCCCGGCCTTGGTGCGGTGCCCCGACATTCTCAGCCAGCGGCCGTCGGGGCATTGGCAGACAACGGGGCCCTCGCCCGTGCCGTCGACGTCCGCCAGGCGCCCGGTCCAGGCAGCGCGGGCGAGGATCTGCCTCCGTTTCATGCCGCGGACCGGGAAGTTCTCGGGCAACGACAGGAAGCGGGGAAAATTGCGGCTCCACAGCAACAGCGAGTCGTCGCGGTCGAACAGCGCGAAGGCTTCGGCCGTCTCGGCGATCTCCAGCCACTCCTGCCGCTCCTCCGCGATGCGCGCGAGCAGCGCCGCGCTCGTCTGCTCGGCACGCAGCGCGGCAAGGAAGCTGTCATAGACGACGCGCGAGGCGGCGAGCATCGCCAGCGCCAGCACCAGCGCGAGCAGGCCGATGGCGACGTTGAGCTGATCGCCGCGTGCGACAAACGCCGCCATGTGCGGCAGGATCGCCAGCAGGATGAAAGCGGTGGCGGCGCGCGGTACCGCTGCCAGCGTCGTTGCGGCGCCGGCCGCCATGCCGCCGGCGACCAGCATGAGGATCGCGGCGTAATTGTCGGGCAGGGCCGCCATCCACAATGCGTTGGCGCCCCACAGCGCGCCCGACAGCATCACCCAGCCGATGGCGCGGCGGATCGCCTTTTCGCTCACGCTTTCGGGTCGCAGCCGGCGGCGACCCCGCCACCAGATCCGGAACGTCCGCGCCGACACCAGGACGTGCAGGGCGACCCAGAGGACGATCCAGTTGTGGGGCGCAACCGGCCAGAGGATTGTCGCCGTCACGACGGCGACGGCGAGCGTCACGGCCAGGTTGATCGGCGTCTGACGGGCGAAGCTGGCGATCTGCGCTCCGCGCATGATGTCGGGCAGGATCGCCGTCGGCGCGGCGGTGGGGGCGGTGCTTGCTAGGGCCATGTCAGTCCTCGTCGGCGCGACAGCGGTCGGCGGCCGGCATCTGTCGCGATCTTGCGGAGCGAGTTTGCCTCATTGCAGCGCCGCCAGCATCAGCGGCATGGCGACGATCGCGGCCAGGGTGCCTGCGGTGATGATCGAGGCCATCAGGCGGGCGTCGCCGCCCATCTGCCGCGCCAGCACGTAGGCGCTGCTGGCGGGCGGCAAGGTCGCCCAGAGGATGGCGACCGTGCGCGTCAGGCCGTCGACCTCGAACAGGACGCAGCCGAGAGCCACCAGCAGCGGCAAGGCGACAAGCTTGAGGGCGACGGCGAGGGCGACCAGGCCGCCGTCGGCCCGCGCCTGGGCGAGGTCGAGGCCGGCGCCCACGGCCAGCAGGCCGATCGGCAGCGCGGCGCGGCCGAGCGTGTCCAGAACCGGGCCGATGCCCCACGGCAGGCCGAGGCCGACGACGTTGAGCGAGATGCCGAGCAGGCAGGCGAGGATGAGCGGGTTCTGGCGCATCAGCAGCAATTGCCGGCGCCACGACGGCCGCAGGCCGGCGGCGTCGGCGTAGCGGGCGAGGGCGGCGACGCAGAGGACGTTGAGCGACGGCACGGCAATCGCGATCGCCACCGCGAACAACGTCACCCCGGCCTGCCCGTACAGTGCCGCCACAACGCCAAGGCCGACGAAGGTATTGAAGCGCACCGCGCCCTGGAAGATCGAGCTGAAGGCCGGCCCGGACGCGCCGATCTGCCGGCGGAAAAGGACGAGCAGCGCCGCCAGGCCGCAGATGCCGAACAGAAGGGCGCCGGCCATCGGCAGCGGGTCGAAACCGCCGAGGTCGGCGTTGGCGAGGCTGCGGACGAGGAGGGCGGGGAAGAAGACATAGTAGGTGGCGCGCTCGGCGAGCGGCCAGAACTCGTCGCCGGGGAAGTGCCAATGCCTCATCGCCGCGCCGGAGGCGATGAGCAGGAAGACGGGCACCAGCGAGGCGGCGGCGTCGAACATGGCGGCGGAGTATACCGTCGCTCAGTCGAGCATGCGTGCGAGGTGCTGAATCTCCTCGGCCGTCTCCTGGGCAAGTCGGACGGTCAGCGTCTTGAGCGGCGAGCCGTGCCGGAAGATTTGGGCCGAGAGCACCATGTTCACATGCTTGCCGTCGGTCGACAGCGGGAGCATGAGGCGCTCGGTCCACAGTTTGTTCCGCGGGTCGCTGCTGCCGTAGATGCTTTCGGAATAGATCGGCTTCTTCCTTTCGACGAGATCCTGGTAAAGGCCGACGATGAAGTCGCGGTATGTGCCGCTCATCAATTCATCAATGTACTGGCCGATCATCTCGCGGCCGAACGCCTCCTGAACCGCCGTGCCGACCAAACGGTAGCGGAAGCGCGTGCGGCCCTGCTCGTTAACCACGTCGGTCAGCAACAGATGGGGCAGCAGATCGCGAATCTCGTTCGGATCGATGTCGGCGCGCGACGGCATGGCGCGACGACCGCGCTTGGCCTGCCAATAGGCAAGGAGCCGCATCAGCAGGGCGTGGTGAATCGGTTCGAGCATGCGCCCTCTCGGCGAAAGGCGAGGGTCATATATCATAGGTTTATAATGCTAGCAAAACGTGTATTTGGCATGCCGCGGCAGGAATCCGAGCCGGCTCCGGCTCCGGCGCCGCCCCGCAGGTCGTTAATGAAGTTCTTGCCGTTTACCGGCATAATTATTGTGAACGTGGTCCCGTCCAGCCTTTGGGAAAAACGATGCGATCCGTCCTCTACCGCCGTCATTGGGGCGTTCTCCTTGCTCTCGCCTGTGCCGCCGCCCTGGCGCTCCTTGCCGGCCCCGCCGCGGCCGAGAAGCGGCTGGCCCTGGTGATCGGCAACGGCGCCTATGCCGAGGCGCCGCTGCGCAACCCGCCCAACGACGCCCGGGCCATGGCGCAGACGTTGCGCGAACTGGGTTTCGAGGTGATCGCGCTCGAAAATGCCGACAAGACCAAAATGCAACGTGCCGTGCTCGAATTCGGCAAGAAGCTCAAGGAGAGCGATGTCGGCCTCTTCTTCTATGCCGGCCACGGCATGCAGGTGCGCGGCGCCAACTACCTGATCCCGGTCGGCGCCCAGATCGGCAGCGAGGACGAGGTCGAGGTCGAGGCCGTCGATACCAACTACGTCCTGGCGCGCATGGCCGCGGCGGGGAGCAAGTTCAACGTCGTGGTGCTCGATGCCTGCCGCAACAACCCGTTCGCCCGCAGCTTCCGCTCGGCGGCGAACGGCCTTGCCGCGATCACCGCGCCGACCGGCACGCTGATCTCCTATGCCACCGCGCCGGGATCGGTCGCCGCCGATGGCGAGGGCGCCAACGGGCTCTATACCGGCGAGCTGGTACGCGCGATCCGCGAGCCCGGCCTGAAGATCGAGGAGGCTTTCAAGCGCGTCCGCGCCGGCGTGATCGAGAAGTCGCGCGGCCAGCAGACGCCGTGGGAATCGTCGTCGCTGGTCGGCGATTTCGTCTTCCGCCCGGGCGCGCCGAAGGCGGCGACCGCCGCCGCTCCGGCGGCGCCGGCAGCGGCGGCGCCCTCCGCCCCGGCTTCTGGCGAGCGCGAGGTCGAGCTGACCTTTTGGAATTCGATCAAGGACAGCCGCAACGCCGACGACTTCCGCGCCTACCTGCAGACCTATCCGCAAGGCTCCTTCGCCAACCTGGCGCAGGTGCGGTTGCGGGCGCTCGAACAGGCGCCCCGGCCGGCCGCGCCGCCGCCGGCTGCAGCGCCGGCCGCCGCCGCGCCGGCGCCGGCGCAGCAGGAGGCGCGGGTGGCGATGGTGATGCCCTCGCAACCGGGCCGCCTGGTAGAGGAGGATGCCGAGAAGTATGTCCAGCAGCACTGGGCGGCGATCGAGAAGACGATCAGCGCGCACGCACTGAAGAAGCGCGAGGACTGGTTCGATTCGGTATCCGCGATCCGTTGGCAGGTCGAGAAGGTGGTGCTGCGCCGGGTGATCGAGGTGGACGAGCGGACCGTGCGCGTCGTCGCCGCCTTCAACTTCCGCCGCACCGACATGACGCATATCGCCAAGACAATGGTCCGGGTCTACCACCTCGAAAACAAGGCGCCCGAATTCCGCGTGATCGGCCAGAACGCGCCGCCAGGCATGGGCCAATAAGCTGATGGCGATGCTGGCAGGCAGCGTCGCTGCGGGCCGGTTGCCGGCGGCGTCGGTGATCGCCGCGCTGGCATTTCTAGCGCCGGCCATCGCCGCCGAGCAGCCGGTGGCGCTGGTCGAGGACGTGATCGGCCAGGTGCCCGGCGTGGCGCCGATGGACTATCTCTACGAAGGCCGCCGCATCGAGCTGAAGGCCGGGCAGGGTCTGGTGATCGGCTATCTCGGCTCGTGCCTGGTCGAGACCGTGCGCGGCGGCAGCGTGGTGATCGGCCGGACCGAATCCGCGGTCAGCGGAGGCGCCCGGGAGGCCCGCTCGGTGGCCTGCGAGGGCGAGAAGCTGAAGCTCACCGCCGACCAGGCCGGCAAGAGCGGCGTCGCCGTCTTCCGCCGCGCTCCCCAGCCCGGCCGGGCCACGCTGCCGCCCGCCGCCCTGACCGTGCACGGCCTCAGCCCCGTCCTGGCGGCGCGCACACCGGGCCGCGTCACGATCGAGCGCCTCGACCAGAGCGCGGCACCACTGGCCGTCGACGTCAAAGGCACGGTCGACCTGGCGCGCCGCGGCATGGCGCTGGCCCCCGGCGGGCTCTACCGGGCCAGCGGCCCCGACGGTACCGTCGTCTTCCTGGTCGATCCCAACGCGCCGTCGGGCCCGACGCCGGTCATCGGCCGTTTGATTCGTCTCTAGAGGAGGCAGCGCGGACCGCGTCGAGCGCGCCCTGCAGGATCCAGGCGGCGGCGAGCTTGTCCACCACCTCGCCCCGGCGCCGGCGACTGGCATCGGCCTCACTCACCAGCATGCGCTCGACCGCCGCGGTCGACAGGCGCTCGTCCCAGAAGGCGTAGGGCAGCGCCAGCCGGGCCTCGAGATTGCGGGCGAACTGACGCACCGATTGGCAGCGCGGCCCCTCGCTGCCGTCCATATTGACGGGCAGGCCGATGACCAGCCCGCCGATGCCCTCGCGGGCGACGATGCGGGCCAGCTCGTCGGCGTCCTGGCCGAATTTGCGTCGGGTCAGGGTGGCGTAGGGGCTGGCGATCTGCCGGCCGGCGTCGGACAGTGCGAGGCCGATGGTCTTGGTGCCGACGTCGAGGCCGAGCAGGCGCCGGCCCGGCGCCAGCCGCGCGACCAGCGCGGCGGGGGTCGGGGCCCGCAAGGATTGCTCGGTTCCGCCTGGGTTCACCGCCTCAACCTCGCACGGCGCCGCCGCGGCGCCAAGGCCTCGCGCCGCCCGGTTGCTTGGCGGCGGCGGCGGGTGATAGTGTCCGCCGCCGCGGCGATCCGTGGCCAAGCGGAGAGAAAGATGTCCCTCGACACCGCAAGCGTGAAAAAGATCGCGCGCCTGGCGCGGCTCAGGCTGGACGAGGCGCAACTTGCGCCGATGGCCGACGAGCTCAACCGGATTCTCAGCTTCGTCGAGCAGCTCAACGAGGTGGAAACCGCGGGCGTGCCGCCGATGACCGCGGCAGTGGCGATGAAGCTCAAGATGCGCGAGGACATCGTCAGCGAGGGCGGCGATGCCGAGGCGGTGCTGAGGAACGCGCCCGCGCGCGAGGGCGGCTTCTTCGTCGTGCCGAAGGTTGTGGAATGACCGTCGGGTCCGAGACGCTGACCATCGCCGAGGCGCGCGCCCGGCTCGCCAAGCGCTCGGTGTCGGCGCGCGAGCTCGCCCAGGCCTGCATCGCCGCGATGGAGGGCTCGCGCGCCCTCAACGCGATGATCACCGAGACGCCGGAACGGGCGCTCGAGATGGCCGCGGCCTCGGACGCGCGGCTGGCGCGCGGCGAGGGCGGGTTGCTCGAGGGCGTGCCGCTGGCGATCAAGGACCTGTTCTGCACGCGCGACGTGCCGACCACGGCGGCGAGCCATATCCTTGACGGCTTCCGGCCGACCTACGAATCGACGGTTACCGCCAATCTGTGGCGGCAGGGCGCGGTGATGCTGGGCAAGACCAACCTCGACGAGTTCGCCATGGGCTCGTCGAACGAGACCAGCTATTACGGCCCGGTGCGCAACCCGTGGCGCCGGCGCGGCGACAACCGGCCGCTGGTGCCGGGCGGCTCGTCGGGCGGCTCGGCCGCGGCGGTCGCGGCCGGCTTCGCCCTCGGCGCCACCGGCACCGACACCGGCGGCTCGATCCGCCAGCCGGCCAGCCTGACCGGCATAGTCGGCATCAAGCCGACCTACGGCCGCTGCTCGCGCTGGGGCATCGTCGCCTTCGCCTCGTCGCTCGACCAGGGCGGGCCGATGGCGCGCACCGTGCGCGACGCCGCGATCATGCTGCGGGCGATGGCCGGCCACGATGCCAGGGATTCGACCAGCGTCGACGCGCCGGTGCCCGATTACGAGGCCGGCTTGGAAGACGGCGTCAAGGGCCTGAAGATCGGCATCCCGCGCGAGTACCGCGTCGAGGGCATGCCGGCCGAGATCGAGACGCTGTGGCGGCGGGGCGTCGAGTGGCTGCGCGATGCCGGGGCCGAGATCGTCGACATCAGCCTGCCGCATACCAAATTTGCGCTGCCCGCCTATTACATCGTCGCCCCGGCCGAGGCGTCGTCGAACCTCGCCCGCTACGACGGTGTGCGCTTCGGCCTGCGCGTGCCCGGCCGCGACCTGATCGAGATGTACGAGAACACGCGCGCCGCCGGCTTCGGCGCCGAGGTGCGCCGCCGGGTGATGATCGGCACCTACGTGCTGTCGGCCGGCTATTACGACGCCTACTACCTGAAGGCGCAGCAGGTGCGCACCCTGATCCGCCGCGACTTCGAGGCCGCCTGGGGGCGGGTGGACGCGATCCTGACGCCGACCGCGCCCAATGCCGCCTTCGGTTTCGGCGAGAAGAGCGACGATCCGGTCAGCATGTATCTGAACGACGTCTTCACCGTGCCGGTGAACCTGGCCGGCCTGCCCGGCCTCTCGGTGCCGGCGGGGCTTTCCGGCGACGGGCTGCCGCTCGGCCTGCAGGTGATCGGCCGCGCCTTCGACGAGGCCACCGTGCTGCGCGTCGGCCGCAGCCTCGAGAAGGCCGCCGCCTTCGCCGCGCGGCCCGAGCCCTGGTGGAGGGCATGACCATGGCGGAAGCGAAGTCCAACCTGATCGAGGGCGCGACCGGGCCGTGGGAGGTGGTGATCGGCATGGAGGTGCATGCCCAGGTCACCTCGCGCGCCAAGCTCTTCTCCGGCGCCGCCACCGCCTTCGGCGCCGCCCCGAACAGCCAGGTGTCGCTGGTCGACGCCGCCTTTCCCGGCATGCTGCCGGTGATCAACCGCCATTGCGTCGAGCAGGCGGTGCGGACCGGGCTCGGCCTCAAGGCGCAGATCAACCTGCGCTCGGTCTTCGACCGCAAGAACTATTTCTATCCCGACCTGCCGCCCGGCTACCAGATCAGCCAGTACCAGCAGCCGATCGTCGGCAAGGGCCGGCTGGTCCTCGATCTGCCCGACGGCGGCGCGCGCGAGGTCGGCATTACCCGGCTGCATCTCGAGCAGGATGCCGGCAAGAGCCTGCACGACCAGTCGCCCAACGCCACCTTCGTCGACCTCAACCGCGCCGGGGTGGCGCTCATGGAGATCGTCTCCGAGCCGGATCTGCGTTCGGCCGAGGAGGCGGGGGCTTACCTGCGCAAGATGCGCACCATCCTGCGCTATCTCGGCACCTGCGACGGCAACATGGAGGAAGGCTCGATGCGCGCCGACGTCAATGTCAGCGTGCGCCGGCCGGGCGCCCCCCACGGCACGCGCTGCGAGATCAAGAACGTCAACTCGATCCGTTTCGTGCAGCAGGCGGTGGACTACGAGGCGCGCCGCCAGATCGACGTCATCGAGGGTGGCGGCTCGGTGGCCCAGGAGACCCGCCTCTTCGAGAGCGGCAAGGGGATCACCCGGCCGATGCGCACCAAGGAGGAGGCGCACGACTACCGCTACTTCCCCGACCCCGACCTGCTGCCGCTCGAGCTTGACGCCGCCTGGGTCGAGGAGATCCGGCGCGGCCTGCCCGAGCTCCCCGACGAGAAGAAGGCGCGCTTCGTGCGCGACCTCGGGCTGTCGGCCTACGACGCCGGCGTGCTCGCCGCCGATCACGAGGTGGCCGCGTTCTACGAGGAAGTCGCGCGCGCGCGCGACGCCAAGGTCGCCGCCAACTGGGTGACCGGCGATTTCTTCGCCGCCTTCAACAAGTCGGGGCGGGCGCTGGCCGATTTCGTCATCACTCCGGCGAAACTCGGCGGCCTGATCGACCTGATCGGCGACGGCACCATCTCGGGCCGCATCGCCAAGGACGTTTTCGCGCTGATGGTCGAGAGTGGCAAGGACGCAGGAACGATCGTCGCCGAGAAGGGCCTGCGCCAGGTCACCGACAGCGGCGCGATCGAGGCCGCCATCGACCAGGTGCTGGCCGCAAACTCTGACAAGGTGGCCGACTACCGCGCCGGCAAGGACAAGCTGTTCGGCTTCTTCGTCGGCCAGGTGATGAAGGCGACCCGCGGCAAGGCCAACCCGGCCGCGGTCAACGAGCTCTTGAAGAAGAAGCTCGCCGGCTGAAAACGCGGCCGGCCGCCCGGAGGCCCGGGCGGCCGGTGCAAACATCGCCAGTCGGCGACAGTCGCGGACGCGCCGTTCAGTTGACGCTCTGCGTCACCGGGGCGAGGTTGTCGACGTTGGCGCAGGCCGAACCGGGGTTGAGGTAGAGATCGACTTGGTTGTCGGCGAAGGCATTGTGCACGACCAGGCTCGGGCAACCGACGCTGGCGCCCCGCTGGAACCCGCTCACCGAGTTGTCGCGCACCAGGCTCCGGGCGCCGGTCAAGATGCCCGCGGCCGCCGGCGCGCCGGTCACGCCGTTGATGCCCTTGACCACGTTGCCTTCGATCAGGCACTGGCCGGCGCAGGACAGCGCGTGATAGCTGGCCGCCACCTCGTTGCCGGCGACGATGGCGCGGCCGGTGCCGCCGTTGACGCCGGCGATGCTGATGGCGACCGAGACATTGTCGATGACGTTGCCGCTCGCCCGGCCGTGCTTGACCATCTGGACGCCGCGGTAGCCGCCGTCGATGCGCACGTCCTCGACGATGCCGGACATGATGAAGACGTTGGTGTGGAAGTTCTCGATGGCGCCGTTGCGGATGACGGTGTCGGCGGTGTCCCAGCCGGCGAGGATGCCGCTGTCGCTGCCGGTGTTGCTGCCGGTGATGGCGAAGCCGGCGAGGTCGATGGTCACGTTGCTGGCGTTGACGACCAGGCAGTCGCCGCTCGCGGCGAGGTTCTGCGTCAGCACGTAGGCGCCGGGCTGGTCGATGGTCTGGCAGGCCGAGACTGGCGTCGGGCCGGTGCCGGTCGAAACCACGTTGCCGGGCTTGGCCTCGGCGCCGAGGGTGGCGAGGGCGAACATGGCGGCGGTGAGCGCGCTGGTGGCGAAGGGCTTGCGAAGCATGGGTCGTTTCTCCGGGTCGGGGCAGCACCGTGGCTGCGATGCCGCGACCCTGAACCCGCCCCGTTTCGCGCGGATTTCAGATTCGCCGGAAAATTGTTTCGATTGTTTCAGCCGGCGCTCAGCCCTTGGCGGAGCCTGAACCGTGCAACTTGGTGCCGATGAGAAGCTGGCTCACCTCGTCGCCGTCGCCGAGCGGCAGGATCAGCGATTCGTAGTCGAAGTAATAACGGTCGCGGTGGAAGCGGCGCGAGACCGCGAGCGGCTGCCGCGCCGCGACCGCCGCCTCGTAGCTGGTCCGCAGCGGTCCGCGCATGTCGTCGAGCGGGAACTGGTCGAGGGTCTTGCCGGTGACGTCGAAGCCGGCCATCTGCACGATGGCGGTGCCGAAGACGCGGAAGCGGAAGTTCAGCGGCTCGCGCAGCACGTCGATGAGCAGGAGGTCGCCAAGCAGCCAGGGCAGGTCGAGCGGATCGATGTCGGCGCGGCGCGGCAGCGGGCGGTCGCCGCGGCGGGCCAGCCAATAGCCATGCAGCCGACGCAGGTCCGGATGCCGGACCTCGTCACGTGGCGCATCCATGTCGTCTCCCCCTTCGCGACGGCAGGCGCGGAAGCCACCTTAGGCCGACGGCGGCGTGCCGGCAACCGCCGCCGCAGGGGGCTTGCCATCGCCCGGCGCGGCACCCATATTCCGGGCCACCTATCGGCGCTACGGCCACTCTTGCCGTTCCGCCTCGGATTGCCGGGCGCGACTACAAGACTTACTCCGCCGGCCTCGATGGTACGCCGCTGCCCTGCGCAGCGGCGACGTTCAACATGCCTGATGGAGACTTCAATGGTTACCGGCACCGTAAAATGGTTCAACCCCGACAAGGGGTATGGCTTCATCGTCCCGAGCGACGGCTCGAAGGACGTCTTCGTGCATATCACCGCCGTCCATGCCGCCGGCATGGAGACGCTGCGCGAGGGCCAGAAGGTGAGCTTCGAGATCAGCCGCGAGCGCGGCAAGCCCGCGGCCATCAACCTCAAGGCGGCCTGACCTCCGCCCGACGGAACGACGGCGGCCCCTTGCCAGGGGCCGCCGTTTTCTTTTGCGCGGCCCCGCGCTCAGGCGCTGCCGAAGGGGATGCGCCGGTTCATCTCGATGGTGTTGCGGCGGTCCTCGACGCAGGCCTTGAAGGCGTCGCTGCCGGGCTCGAGGCCGCGGTCGCGGCAATAGGCGTCGTAATAGGCGGCATCGCCGCCGGCGCAGGCGGCGAGCGCAGCGAGCGCGCCGAGCGCGAGCACGAACCGGCTCATCCCTTAGCCTCCTCTTTCATCGGCCAGGTCTTGATCAACGAGGCGACGATGCCGCCGCCGATCAGTGTCGCGGTCACCGCCAGCGACAGCAGCGGCTCGACCTTGCCGTAAAGGCCGCCGTAGACGATCTTGCCGGCGACCGCGATCAGCACCGCGGCCAGCGCGTATTTCAGGTAGTGGAAGCGCTCGGCCATCGCCGCCACCGCGAAATAGAGCGCGCGCAGCCCGAGGATGGCGAAGATGTTGCTGGTATAGACGATGAAGGGATCGGTGGTGATCGCGAGGATCGCCGGCACGCTGTCGACGGCGAAGACCAGGTCGGCCACCTCGATCAGCACAAGGGCGAGCAGGAGCGGCGTCGCATGAAACCGCTTCCGCCCCGCCGCGTCCGGCCGGCGCACGAGGAAGCGGTCGCCGTGCAGTTCGGGAGTCACTCTGAGGCCGCGACGCAAGAGGCGCAGCAGCGGATTGGCGGCGATGTCGGGCTTGGCGTCGGCCAGCACCAGCATTTTCAGGCCGGTGGCCAGAAGCAGCGCCGCGAAGATGTAGAGCACCCAGTCGAAGGACTGTACCAGGGCGGCGCCCCCGCCGATCAGCAGCCCGCGCAGCACGACGACGCCGAGCACGCCCCAGAACAGCACCCGGTGCTGATAGAGCCGCGGCACGGCGAAATAGCCGAAGATCACCGAGATGACGAAGACGTTGTCGAGCGCCAGGCTCTTCTCGATCAGGAAGCCGGTGAAATACAACATGCCGGACGCGGCGCCCAGCTGCCACCAGACCCAGGCGCCGAACAGCGCCGCGACGGAAATGTAGCCGGCCGACAGCGCGAGGCTTTCTCGCGCGCCGATCTCGCGTGCCCCGCGATGCAGGACGCCGAGGTCGAACACCAGCAGAAATACGATGATGCCGAGAAAGAGCAGCCAGAGCCACGCCGCCGTGCCGAAAACGGGGGCTGCCAGCCAGCCGAGCAGGAACTCCATCCGACCCCTCGCTGCAAAGGCGCCGCGTCAGCGCGGATGCATGGGAGCGATCCGACATCGCAGCCGACGCCTCGGCTGCCAGAGGGGCCCGGACCCGTTTGACGGTCGAGAGATGGGGCGCGGACGCGCCGGGTCAAGGGGCTGACGCCCGCCAAGGCGCGCTGGCGAGGCGGGGCACGGTGGTAACCGTGTTTCCGGTATGACGGCCATGCGCCCCGGCGGCCTTGCGTCCGGCCGGGCGCTGGCCGATGTTAGGGCCGCGCACGGCGGGACAGGGAGAATTGTCCGTGATTGACTTGTATTACTGGCCGACGCCCAACGGCCACAAGATCACCATGTTCCTCGAGGAGAGCGGCCTGCCTTACCGCATCATCCCGGTGAACATCAGCAAGGGCGAGCAGTTCGACCCGGCATTTCTCCAGATTGCGCCAAACAACCGCATGCCGGCGATCGTCGACCGCGAGCTTGCCGGCGGCGGCGCTCCGGTCTCGGTGTTCGAATCCGG
>CAYTWJ010000004.1:0-14578 GCA_964442055.1 uncultured Rhodospirillaceae bacterium
GCGAGGCGCGCGGCGCCGAGCGATGCGGGGACATCGGTCAAGCCGCGGGCCGACGGCGCCTTTGCCGCTGCCTCGGCGACTTGTCACACTTTCCTCACACAGGCTTCGGCGTCGCGGGTGTAGTCATCGCTCGCTAGCGCGACCGAGGGACGGCGAAGCCGATCGCTGCTTCGCCGCGCCGACGTGGCCATGCTTCGCGTGGCCGCCGATCCGCAGTCCAATCGCAGAGGGTCATCACGATGATGGATGCTTTCCGCCGCAAGCCGACCGCTGCACCCGCGCGGCCCGATCGCGCCACCGGGGAGCAGGCCGCAACTTCGGACAATTCGGTTGAAACGAGCCGGCCGCCGGTCATTCCCGCGGCGAGCGGCAGGACCGCGGCGAGCTACCTGCCGGACACGGGACGCCGGCCGCTCGACCTCGCGGGGCGCATCGCCGAGCGCGACGGCGAAGGCAGCAAGCTGATCGTCGGCCGCGACATCGAGCTGAAGGGCGAGATCAAGTCCTGCGACACGCTGGTCGTCGAAGGGCGCGTCGAGGCATCGATGCAGAGCCGCCGCATCCAGGTCGCCGAGAGCGGCGTGTTCAAGGGCGAGGCCGGCGTCGAGGTCGCCGACGTGCACGGCCGCTTCGAGGGCGCGCTGACGGCGCGCGACCGCCTGATCGTCCGCGCGACCGGCCGGATATCCGGCACGCTGCGCTACAGCCGCATCGAGATCGAGCCGGGCGGCGAGATCGCCGGCGAGGTGCAGGTGTTGCAGAAGGAAGGCAAGGGCACCGGCAATTTGTCGCGTCCGGCGGTGCCGGAGCAGCCGCGCGAGGCGGCAACCGCGAAGGCGAGCACGCTCGCCGCCGGAGCGGCATCGCCGTCGCCGAACTGAGCCGGCCGAGGATCGCCTACCAGGGCAGGCGCGGCCACACGACGTCTGATCGCCGCCGGTGTGGTCGGCCCCGCGCGAGGCAGCGACGATCGATCATACCGGCGAGGGATTCGAGGCGATCGGCGATGTCGTCCAGCCGTTCGCGTGTATCGAGACCGGCGGCGTGGCGCCGGCGCAGCAGTTCGACGGCCTGCATCAACACCCGCTGCCGGGCGCGGTATTGAGATGCCATGTTTCCCCCAAAACTTGGCCAGCCGCCGATGCGTCAGACCTTGCCGCGCGGCACCCGCTCCGTTTCGGTCACAGGATCACCGGCGCCGGGATCGAGCTGTGCCGCGATCGCCTCGATCTCGGCTGCGAGCTCCGAAAGATCGAGATTGACCCCGACATCGTTCGTCCGGATCGAGCGCACGAAGCTCGCCGCCAGCCGAAGATCGTTCACCCACCGGAGATCCATGACCAAATCCACTTTTGCAACCGACGGCACCTGTTAGCTGTCGACCGCGCGGCCCGGCCGCGACGGTAAAGCCATTCTTAATCAGGAAGGTTAAGAATTGATTAAACTGGGCGACTTGGCAGGTTAGGCTTGCCGCCATGCCCATCCTGACCGGGAAAAGCGCCTACGACGCCCGCGAACCGGGGCGCGACGGGCTGCGCCTCCTGGTGACGCGCTACTGGCCACGCGGCCTCGCGCGGGGCCAAATCGACCTCTATCTCCCCGATCTGGCGCCGTCGGCCAAGCTCCTGGCCGCCTATCGGCACGGCGAGATCGACTTCGCCGGACTGGCCCGCCGCTACCGCTCGGAGATGGGCGCACAGAAATCGCTGCTACGGCTGCTGGCTTGGCTCGATCGGGATGGCGCCCGGGTGACCCTGCTCTGCACCTGCGCCGACGAACGACATTGCCACCGCCGGCTGCTGGCCGACTTGTTGCGCGCCCAGAAATAACGACGGCTCCGCTTGCGCGAGGCCGTCACCCAAACCTCCAGAAAAACGCCGCTTCAGCGACCCAGATCGCCCGCCGGATCGCGCCGTCGCGTCTCGGCGAGGCGAGCCAGCACCGCCAGCACGGAGGCCGCGCCGGCCCGCGTCTTGGCCAAATCCGCCGGCTTGCGGCCGCCCAGGCGCCGGTTGGGCCGCGCCATCCAGCGGTCGGCCAGATCCGGGCTGTCGAAAACCTTCTCTGCCGCGACGAAGGTCTCGATCTGCTCGCGCATGCCAACGCTCCACGTTAATTTTTCGATAATCAATATAGCACAGGGCCGGCCCCGTACCGAGTCACCTCCCTCTGGCAGCCCATCAGCGACCAAACCGCCGGCCAATATACCTCGTTTGGACTATGACGAAGCGTCCATGAAAGGCGCGTGTTAGCGCTTTGCGGCCAGAAATCATCGCTCTAACGCCTCTTTTTATCGCGGGCACCCCACTTACGGAATTGGCGTCACGCGAGACCCGGCGGCTTCACAATCGCTCGATCGCGACGGCGATGCCCTGGCCGACACCGATGCACATGGTGCAAAGGCCGTAGCGTCCCCCGACGCGCTCGAGCTGGTTGAGGGCGGTCGTTACCAGCCTGGCGCCGCTCATGCCGAGCGGATGGCCGAGCGCAATGGCGCCGCCGTTCGGATTGACGTGCTCGGCGTCGTCCGGCAGGCCGAGCTCGCGCAGCACCGCCAGCGCCTGCGCGGCGAAGGCCTCGTTGAGCTCGATCGCCTCGAACTGATCGAGCTCGAGGCCGCTGAGCTCCAGGAGCTTGCGCGTCGCCGGCGCCGGGCCGACGCCCATGATGCGCGGCGCGACCCCGGCATGGGCCATCGCCAGCACCCGGGCGCGGGGCTTCAGCCCGTGCGCTTTCGCCGCGGCCGGGGATGCCACGATCAGCGCCGCGGCGCCGTCGTTGACCCCCGAGGCGTTGCCGGCCGTCACCGTGCCGCCGGCGCGGAACGGCGTCGGCAGCCGGGCCAAGGCCTCCAGGCTGGTCTGGCGCGGATGCTCGTCGCGGGCGACCACGGTATCCGCACCCTTCCGCCCGGCGATCGTCACCGGCACGATCTCGGCATCGAAGGTCCCATTGGCCTGGGCGCGCAGCGCCCGCTCCTGGCTGCGCAGCGCGAACTTGTCCTGGTCGGCGCGCCCGATCTGGAACTCGGCCGCCACGTTTTCGGCCGTCTCGGGCATCGAATCGGTGCCGTAATGTTCCTTCATCAGCTTATTGACGAAGCGCCAGCCGATCGTCGTGTCGTAGATCTCGGCGTTGCGCGAAAAGGCGCTTTCCGCCTTGGCCATCACAAAGGGCGCGCGGCTCATGCTCTCGACGCCGCCGGCGATGACCAGCTCGGCCTCGCCAGTGCGGATCGCCCGCGCCGCCTGGCCGACCGCCTCGAGGCCCGAACCGCACAGCCGATTGACCGTCGCGCCCGGCACCCGCTCGGGCAGCCCGGCCAGCAGCAGCGCCATGCGCGCCACGTTGCGGTTGTCCTCGCCGGCCTGGTTGGCGCAGCCGAAAATCACGTCGTCGACGGCCTCCCAGTCGACGGCTTTGTTGCGCGCCATCAGCGCCTTGAGCGGCACCGCTGCCAGATCGTCGGTCCGCACCGACGACAGCGCGCCGCCATAGCGTCCGACCGGAGTGCGCACGGCATCGCAGATCAAGGCGTCCGACATCTTCCGTCCCTTTATGTTGTCGCGCGACATTGGGCGGCGCGGCGCAGGCCGTCAAGGGCGCGGCTTGGTGCGCGCGGCAGGTGCGGCTCGCAGCGGGTCGTCGGGCCAATGATGCTTGGGATAGCGGCCTTTCAGGTCGGCTCGCACCTGCCGGTATGCGCCGGCCCAGAAGCTCGCCAGATCGCGGGTCACCTGCACCGGCCGGCGCGCCGGCGACAACAGATGCAGAGTGAGCGGAACGCGGCCGTCGCCGACGCGCGGCGTCTCGGCCAGACCGAACAGCTCCTGCAAGCGCACCGCCAGCACCGGCGCCGCCGGATCGCCGTAATCGACGGCGATACGCGAGCCGCTCGGCACCGCGACATGGGTCGGCGCCGCGCGGTCGAGGGCGCGCTGCTGCTCGCGGCTCAATCGGCAGCTCAGCGCCGCGGCGAGATCGACCCGCGCGACATGGTCGAGGCGCGTCATGCCGCCGACGAAAGGCGCGAGCCAGTCTTCGAGTGCGGCGACCAGCGCCGCGTCCGACCAGTCGGGCCAGCCGGCATCGGGGTCGAGAGCCCGCAGGAAGGCGACGCGCTGGCGCAAGCCGAGCGAATCGGCGTTCCACGGCAGGCAGCCGATGCCGAGCTCGCGGATGCCTTGCAGCAGCGCGGCGGCGACCGCCTGCGGGTCAGCACCTTCGAGCCGCTGCTCGGCGAGAACCAGCGCGCCCAGGCGCCGCTGCCGGCGGGCCAGCACGGCGCGCTCGCGCCCGTCCCACTCGATGCGGTCCACGCTTTCGATCTGGGCGGCGAAGTCGTCGTCGATCTCCTCGACGGTCAGCGGCGCGGCATGGAAGATGCGCGCGTTCTCGCGGCCGGCGTCGAGATCGGCAACAGCCAGGTATTCCGAGCTCGCCAGCGGATCGGTTTCCGCGAGCATCGCGCCCCGGCCGCCGGCGAGCAGGAATTGCCCGCGCCCGCCCGGCCGGCGCCGCGCCACGCGCTCTGGGTAGGCGAGCGCCAGCACGCGACCGGCGGCGTCGATGTCGTCGTTGGCCCGCTCGACCCCCAGCCGCCGGCGCCAGTCGGCGGCCGGGGCCGCCCTTGCGGCTCCGCCGGCCCGAAGCTAAATTGGTCTTGCAGGCGCCGGCCGGGCCGCTCACTGATGGCCGGCTGCCGGGCGCGGCGGCTTGGGCGGAAGACCGACTGCACAATTCAAACCCGGGCGAAGACCCTGACCCCGGTTCGCAAAGGCCGATGCGCTGATGCGCTGCCGCGCAAGAAAGTCAGCCCGCTCCATAGGCCGTTGTCGATGTCGGCCACGAGGCCGATCGTGCGCATCTTGTCGAGCGCAACCATCTTCACGTACCGCCGCCGCACCGCGACGCGCCCCGATTCCTCGTGGCGCGCGAAGCCCAGCCAGATTTCCGCCGGCTCCTCGACCAGCTCGCGCAGGAAGGGAAAGAAGGCCTCGCGGCGCCTCCTCGGCCTCGTCTCGCGTCTCGAGCACGCGCGCGCCGCCGGACTGGCTGAGCCGGATCGAGTAGGCGTCCTCCAGCACGGTGTTGGAATAGAGGGTGACCGCGGCGTCGCTGTCGTAGCCCTGCCGCAGCTCGGTCTCGACCCCCTCGAACTGCCCGAGCGGCACGGCGCCGATGCGCAGATCCGAGAGCTCGAGCGGACCGTAGCCGAAATCGAACAGCAGCCTGAGGTACTGGTCGTTGCCGACGATCTCGCTGTAGGGCCGCGCTCGACGTGCGGCAGTTCTAAAAGCGAGCCGGGGCGCGCGCAGTGGCCGAGATCTTCCGCGACACCTTCACCGAGGCGGCGACGGTCGCGCTGACCGCGCACGCCGAGCACGCCGAGATAGTGGAGGTCCTTCTCCTCCATGTCCTCGGCGAGCTCGAGATAGCGCGTCGGATCGCCGTCCTCGGCCTCGCGCAGGATCGTGGCCAGCCGGGCCGGGGTCAGCCCGGCCGAGGGGTGGTCGGCGGCGATCTGGCGAACGCCGGTCACCGTCGGCGGCTCGCTCTCGCGCACCACCCTCGAGGACTTCTGATGGCCGCGCGCATCGTCATCGAGGTCGACGACGCCGAGGTGCGGGCGGCGCTCGCGCGTGCGCCGCGTCTCCACCGGCGGCACGAGCTCGTTCGGCGCGCATTGCAGCGCGACCGGCGGCGCCGGCGGCATCTAGAACAACGGCCCAGGGGTCGCCGGCGGCACCGGCACCGGCGGCTTCCGCCGCCTCGTGATCGAGGGCAAGGTCACGTCGGCGGCGTCGTCACCGAGCTGGCCTCGGCTGGCACCTCGGTCGCCGCCGGCGACGTGTGGCGTTTCGAGTGCCGCGACGGCTCGAAGCGGCTGCTGCGCAACGGCGCCGAGGTCTGCTCGGCGACCGACAACTCGATCGCCCGCGCCGGCCCGGCGGGGTTCGCGCTCGGCAACAGCTTCCGCGGCACCGACGATATCGCGCAATGGCGGATCGGCGAGTTCTCGGTCGACGAGCTGGCGCCGGGCGGGACCGCGGCGGTCATCCGCCGCGCCGGCGCCGGCGCCGCCTCGGGGACGGCCACCGCGCTGGCGGCGGCCGAGATCCGCCGCGCGGGTGCGCCCGCCGCCAGCGGCCTCGCCACCGCGGTCGCCGGCGCCATCGTGGCGCGCGCCGGCCGGCCGGCATGGGCGCGCCAGCCGTCGATCATGCGCACGCGATCGGCCTGGAGCCGGCGCAGGAACAGGCCGTCGGTCACCACCTCGACGCGGGTGCGCGGCCCGACCCGGCTCTCCATGCGCACACGGTAGCCGACGGTGTCGCCGACGCCCTCGCCGAGCATCGTGGCCATGCGCCGGCGGGCGGCACGTGCCGCCAGCCGGCGCGGTTCGAGGACGATGACGCGCTTGCCCGCGGCCCAGGGCTGGTCGAGGAGCGCGAGCGGCACCCGGGTCGTCTTGCCGGCGCCGGGCGGCGCACGCAGCACCGCGTTCGGGCCGCGCGCCAGCGCGGCGAGCAATTCGGGGATTGCCGGTTCGATCGGCAGGTCGGAGGTGACGGGGGACATCGGACGCCCACCCCATACCTGCCCCCCGGCGGGGTCGCAAGCGCGATAGCTCGGCCAGCGCCGCGCCTCAGCCGCCCTTCTTGGCCAGCTCGGCGAGCTTGACCGGCTCGATGATGTGCTGGTCGAGCGCGGCGTCCTTTGTCGCGTCCATGCCGAAGGCGACCGCCATCAGCTGGCTGTAGAAGACGACCGGGATCTTG
Organism: uncultured Rhodospirillaceae bacterium; assembly: GCA_964442055.1. Lineage (GTDB taxonomy): Bacteria > Pseudomonadota > Alphaproteobacteria > Ferrovibrionales > Ferrovibrionaceae > CAYTWJ01. Next base: position 6,783 of record CAYTWJ010000004.1, read on the forward strand.
AAGTCGGTGCCGAACTTCTTGTTGATCTGGTCCTGGTACATCTCGACGTTGGTCTGGCACAGCGGGCAGGGCGTGGCGATGACGTCAGCCTTCGCCGCCGCCGCCTCCTCGAGGATGCGCTTGATCAGGTGCAGGGTCTTCTCCGGCTTGTAGACCGAGACCGAGCCGCCGCAGCACGAGGTCTTGACGTCGAACGGCACCGGTTCGGCGCCGCAGGCGGCGACGAAATCGTCGAGGAAGTGCGGATCGTCGTAGGTGTCGTAGGCGCCGCCGCTCTCGGTGTTGGCGAACGGCCGCACGGTCTGGCAGCCGACATAGCCCGCCACCTTGAGACCGGCCAGCGGGTTCTTGACCTCGGCGCGGATGCGCTCCAGCCCGACGTCGTTGACCAGCACCTCGCAGGCATGGCGCACGTTGAGGTCGCCGTCGTAGGACATGTCGGCCGCCGACAGGGCCTCGTTGACCCGGCGGCGCATGCGCACGTCGTTCTTGATCTTCTCGTTGGTGCCGTGGGTGTTGAGATAGCAGGCGGCGCAGGGCGTCAGGACGTCCTCGCTGCCCTGCTGGCGCGCCTTGGCCAGATTGCGGCCCGACAGCGCCGCGTTCGGCAGCTGCCCGCCCTCGACATGGCCGACCGAGGCGCCGCAGCAGTTCCAGTCCTCGATCTCCTCGAGCTCGACGCCGAGGCGTGGCGCCACCGCGCGCAGCGACTTGTCGAGATGCGCCGCGCTGCCCTGCGAGCTGCAGCCCGGATAGTAGGTGTAGCGCTTGCTTCCGCCGGCGGGCTCAGTCATCGTCGCCCTCCCCTGCTTCCCGCGCCTCGATCTCCCTGGCCTTGTCGAGGATGGCGCGCAGCTCCCTGGTGCCCTTGATCTTGTGCGGCAGGCCGAGGTGCATGCGCTTGCCCCGGACCATCGCGCGCGCGATCGGCAGGTTCGCCAGCCCCTTCCTCATGCCCTCGGCCAGGCCCTCGGAGAAATAATACCTGGCGGTGACCAGCCGCTCGTCGGTGCGGCCGAAGCGCGCCGCGCTCCACCAGAACGCCTTGGCGAAGCGTGCCGTCGCCTCGGCCGGCGCGTAGCCCTCGCGCACCGCCACCGTGGCCAGGCCCTGGAGGATGTTGGTCACCGGGATCTTGCGCGGGCAGCGCACCACGCAGTTGTAGCACTGGGTGCAGTTCCACAGCGTGTTCGAGGTCAGCACCGCTTCCTTCATGCCGGCGCGGATCATCATGAACAGCTTGCGCGGCCCGTTGTCCATGCTGGTGCCGATCGGGCACGAGCCCGAGCACATGCCGCACTGCATGCACATGGCGACCTTGTCGCCGCCGTCGATGTTGTCGTAGACCCAGCGGGCGAAGCCGAGGTCGTACTTGCGGGCGCCTTCGGGCGGGGCGGCGCTCATGGTCAGAATCCCTTGAACGGATTGGGCCCGACCTTCTCGATCGTGGCCATGAAGTCGGCGATCAGCGCCGGGATGCGATGGCCGTCGGCGATCGACACCTCGCGGCTGACGACGCGCTCCTTCTCCAGCGCCATGCTCTTCAGCGTCTCGCCGATCTTGGCGGTGCGCTCCTGGGCCATGGCGCTGCCCTTGACGAAGTGGCACTGGTAGTCGTCGCCCGACTTGCAGCCCATCAGCATGATGCCGTCGAAGCCCTTGGACAGCGCCTCCGAGATCCACAGCACGCTGACCGAGCCGAGGCAGCGCACCGGCACGACGCGGACGAACGGGCTGATCGGCAGCCGGCCGATGCCGGCCATGTCGAAGGCCGGATAGGCGTCGTTCTGGCAGGCCAGCACCAGCACGCGCGGCTTCTCCGAGAACTCGTCGGGCACCTCGACCGACTTGATCATGGCGCCGACCATGTCGACCGAGTAATTGTCGAAGCTGATCACCCGCACCGGGCAGGCGCCCATGCAGGTGCCGCAGCGCCGGCAGCGCGTCGGGTTGACGATGGGGAAGCTCTCCGCCGTCTCGTCGATGGCGCCGAACGGGCACTCGACGGTGCAGCGCCGGCACTTGGTGCAGCTGTTGAGGTTGATGCGCGGGAAGGACAGGTCGCCGCTGCGCGGGTGCAGGCCGCGCCCCTGGGCGACGTTCTCGATCGCCTGGATCGCCTTGAGCACCGCGCCGGCGCCATCCTCGGCCGCCTCGGCCATGTCCATCGGCCGCCGCACCGGGCCGCAGGTATAGATGCCCGTGCGACGGGTTTCGTAGGGAAAGCAGATGAAATGCTAATCGGCGAAGCCGTCGGCCAGGATCGGCAGGTGCGGCCCCTGGCGGTATTGCAGATTGAGGAGCGGCGCGCCGGCCGGCGGCGGCGCGGCCGCGGCCGGCGGCGCCGCGGCGCCGGAAGCCTCGGCGACCGCGATCGGCGACAGCGGGTTGATGTCGCCCTCGGGCAGCGGCGGCTGCTCGCCGCCGGCGGCGATGTTGGTGGCGTTGGGCACCATGCCGACGGCCAGCACCACCAGGTCGAGGCCTTCCATCGGCACTTCTGCCCCGAGCAGGGCGTCGTCGACGACCACCGTGCGGTCGGCGCCCACCGACTTGACCTTGCCCTTGAGGAAGATCACCCCGGCCCGCTGCGCCGCGCGGTAGAACTCCTCGGCAACGCCGGGCGTGCGCAGCTCCTCGTAAATGATGTAGACGCTGGCCCCGGGGTCGGCGTTGCGAATCTGCAGCGCCTGCTTGATCGACACGCCGCAGCAGACCGACGAGCAATAGGGCAGGTGCCGCGGGTCGCGCGAGCCCGCGCACTGGATGAAGGCGACGTTCTTCGCCGCGCCGCCGTCGGACTTGCGCTTCGGCGCGCCGGCGGCGAGCATCGCCTCGAGCTCGACCGAGGTGACGACGTCGGGGCTGGCGCCGTAGCCGAGATGGCCGAGCTTGCCGGCGTCGTAGGGCCGGAAGCCGGTCGCCACCACCACGGCGCCGATGCTCTCGACGGTGCGGCTGCCGCCCTGTTCAAGCTCGACCGCGAACTTGCCCGGCGCGCCCGAGGTCTTGGTGACCGTGCAGCCGGTCTTCACCGTGATGCGCGGATCGGCGGCCACGGCGCGCGCCAGCCCGCCGATGTCGTTGGGCTGCGGCGCCTGGTAGGGCGGCAGGTGCGGCATGCGCATGGTCCAGTTCAGCGCCTGGCCGCCGAGGCGGTCGGAACGCTCGACCAGCAGCACCTCGTAGCCCGCCGCCGCCGCCTCGCGCGCCGCCGACAGGCCGGCGACGCCGCCGCCGACCACCAGGATGCGCCGGCTGAACTCGCCTTCGACAAAGGGCCGCGGCGGCGCGGTCTTGGTCGCCTCGGTGATCGCCATGCGCAGGTAGTCGGCGGCCGCCATCTCGGTGTCCTCGGCGCCGGCCGGCTGCATCCAGGCGACCAGCTCGCGCAGGTTGGCGCGAGCGACCGGGGTGCCGCCGAAGCGGAAGCGGTCGACGTTGACGCGCGGCGAGCAGGCGGCGATCACCGCGCGGCCGACGGCGCCGCCATCGACGTCCGCCTTGATCGTCGCCACGCCGTCGTCGCCGCAGAGGAAATCGTGCTTGCGGCAGACGGGGACGCGGAACTCGCCGGCCACCGCCTCGAGCTTGCCGGCATCGACCGCGGCGCCGATGCCGCAGCCCGAGCAGAGATAGACGCCGACCTTGTCGTTGCTCATGACCTGTCTCCGGAAGCGGCGTAGGCCGGCCGCCCGCCGATCGCCTGGATGGCGCGCAAGGCCGCCGCGCTTGCCGACTGCACCGACATCGAAACGTCGAGGGCGCCGGTCGCCACGCCCGCGGCGGCGACGCCGCCCTCGGCCGGGCCGGCGACGATGAAGCCGTAGTCGTCGAACGGCAGCGCCGCCGGCGTCCGCCCGGCGCCGACCTCGGGCTCCATGCCGGTGGCGAGGACGACCAGATCGTACGGCCTGGCGTAGATCTCGCGGGTCAGCGTGTTCTCGCCGCAGACCACCGGGTTGCCATCGTCGCCGGCGCGGATCTCGGCCGGCTTCGACTTGATGAAGTTGACGCGCGGATCGTTGCGCACCTTGACGTAGAAGCTCTCCAGCTTGTCGTGCGCGCGCAGGTCGATGTAGTAGATGTCGACTTCGGCGTCGGCGTACTGCTCGCGCACATAGGCGGCGTGCTTGAGCGAGGCCAGGCAGCAGATGCGCGAGCAATAGGGCAGGTGGTTGTAGTCGCGCGAGCCGGCGCATTGGATCAGGGCGACGCGCTTCGCCTCGGCGCCGTCGGAGGGCCGGCGGATGCGCCCCTGGGTCGGGCCGTCGGCGGCGGCCAGCCGCTCCATCTCGACGTTGGTGATGACGTTGGCGACGCGGCCGTACCCGTAGGGCTCGATCCGGCCGGCGTCGTAGGGGCGCCAGCCGGTGGCCCAGATGATGGCCCCGACATGCAGCTCGAAGGCGCGCTCGCGATCGTCAAGATCGACGGCGCCGTATTTGCAGGCGGCCTTGATCTTGTCCGCTTCCGGCGTGCCGATGGCCTCGGGCGCGATGACGTAGCGCATGGGAAAGGCCATCGCGTAGGGCAGGTAGGCCGCCGGCACCGTGTCGAGGCCGTAGTTGAAGGGATTGGGCACGCGCAGCTCGGTGGCCTGGGCGCAGGCCCCGCAGGCGGTGCACTTGCCATTGACATAGCGGGGCGCTGCCTTGACGGTGACGCGAAAGTTGCCGCGGCTGCCGGCGACGGCGGCCACCGTCACCATCGTGTAGACGTGGATGCGCGGATTGGCGCGGATGCGCTGGTAGTTGATCTCCAGGCCGCAGGTCGGATGGCAGAGCTTCGGGAAGTAGCGGTTGAGGCGGGCGACGCGGCCGCCGAGGCTCGGGCCGCGCTCGAGCAGCACCACCTCGCAGCCGACTTCGGCGGCCTCGACGGCGGCGGTGATGCCGGCGATGCCGCCGCCGACAACCAGGATCGTCTGGCTGGTTGGTCCCTGCCCTTGCATCGCTCCGCCCTCCCTCGGCGGGGGCGCCGCCCGGCGACCGGCGCGGCTGAATGCTTCTGATTATCGTTCGCGCGAAGCTAACCCGATCGCCGCAGCCCCGCAAGACTGCCTCCCGACGCCCGCTTGGTTGGCGCGGTTGCGCCAGCGAGCGCGGTATGCATTCTATTAGACTTTGATAATGTAAAAGCACGGCGGTGCGCAACGGCGAACTCGCGCGGCGAAGGCCGCAAGAGATAGGCGCAAGCCGCCGGGTCAACGGGGAGGAGCAAGGAAATGTCGAGACTCGTCGCGCCGCATGGCAACGCCACGCTGAAGCCGCTGCTGGCGCCGGCCACAGAGCGCAAGGAAGAACTCAAGCGGGCGGCGGCGCTGCGCGTCGTGCCCATGTCCAGCCGGGAGACCTCGGACCTTCTTATGCTGGCGATGGGGGCGTACACGCCGCTCGACGGTTTCATGGGTCATGACGACTGGCGCGGCGCCTGCGTCGACATGAAGCTTACCAGCGGCCTGTTCTGGCCGATCCCGATCACGCTGTCATGCAGCGCCGAGCTCGCCGACAGCATCCTGGTCGGCGAGGAGGTGGCGCTGGCCGACGGCGCCTCGGGCGAGATCCTCGCGGTGATGGAGGTGACGGAGAAATACCGCATCGACCCCCAACTCGAATGCGAGCACGTCTATCGCACCGTCGATCCCAAGCATCCGGGCGTCGCCAAGGTGCTGGCGCAGCCGCCGGTGAACCTGGCCGGGCGGGTGCTGGCGCTGAGCGAAGCCGGCTATCCCGAGAAATACAAGGGCCTCTATTACCGGCCGGCGGAGACGCGGGCGCTGTTTGCCGAGAAGGGCTGGTCCAAGGTCGCCGCCTTCCAGACCCGCAACCCGATGCATCGCAGCCACGAATACCTGGCCAAGGTCGCCATCGAGGTATGCGATGGCGTGCTGATTCATCAGGTCCTCGGCGCCCTCAAGGAAGGCGACATCCCCGCCGAGGTGCGCGTCAAGGCGATCGATGTGCTGGTCAACAATTATTTCGTTCCCGGCACCGCCGTCCAGGCCGGCTACCCGATCGAGATGCGCTACGCCGGCCCGCGCGAGGCGCTGCTGCACGCGCTCTTCCGCCAGAACTTCGGCTGCTCGCACCTGGTCATCGGCCGCGACCATGCCGGCGTGGGCAGCTATTATGGGCCCTTCGACGCGCAGCACATTTTCGATGCCCTGCCGGCGGGCAGCCTGGAAATCCAGCCGCTCAAGATCGACGTCACTTTCTACTGCTTCAAATGCGACGGCATGGCCACGGCACGCACTTGTCCGCACAGCGAGGACCAGCGATTGAACATCTCCGGCACGCGCTTGCGGCAGATGTTCGCCCAGCGCGAAGCCGTCCCGTCGGAATTCAGCCGCCCCGAAGTTCTTGCCGTACTGCAGCAATATTATGACAGCTTGAACCGCGCCTAGGCGGGAGGCAGGGGCCGATGGCCGAACCGCGCCGATTCTGGGTCATTTCGCCCGACGGCGCGGCAACGCTCGGCTTCGGGTTGCGCCAGGCGGCCGAGACCGCGGCCTGCGCCTACGGCGACGGCGCGCATGTCGTCGACACGCTGGCGATGCCTTACGAGCCGATGGCCCAGATCGTGCGCGACGGCGCGCCGACCTATGTCGGATTCGGCGCTTGGGACACCCGGGTCGGCCTCGAGCAGAACCTGATCGAAGCGGTGAAAAAGGGCTATCCGCCTTTGGTACGGGCGTTCCTTGCCAAGGGCGCCAGGCCGGACGCCGCCGATCTGCGCGGCGGCACCGCCCTGATCTGGGCGGCGGCGCGGGGCAGCGCCGAGATCGTGCGCCTCCTGATCGCCGCCGGCGCCGACGTCACCGCCCGCGACGCCGAGGGCAACAGCGCACTCATGCTGGCGCGACGCAAGACCCGAACCGAGATCGCCGAAATCCTCGTCGCTGCCGGCGCCCGCGACTGAAGCAAGTCAGTATTCGGTGTATTTCTTCGCGCTGCCGCGCGCCCGCTCGACGGGGTACTTGGCCGCGTTCTTCTCGATCTTCGCCGCCGCCGCAGCGGCGAGGTCGATACCGGCGCGTTCGCAGATCAGCAGCAGATAGAGCAGTACGTCGGCGCATTCCTCGCCGAGCCGTTCGCGGAAGCCGGCGTCGGCGGCGGCGCTCTCGATCTCGCCGTCGTCCTTCCATTGCGCCAGCTCAAGCACTTCGGCCGCTTCGAGGTTGAGCGACAGCATGAGGTTCTTCAGGCTGTGGAAGCGGCGCCAGTCGCGCGCGTCGCGAAAGGCGATCAGGCGCCGGGTGAGTTCGTCAAGGCCGCTCGACATGGCCCCGTCGATTACGCGCCGGGCCCTGCGATGGCAAGGGGTTCGGGACTTGTTGCGACTCGTTCGCACAAGAATGAGCCAGCGTTTGACTCGCGTCAAGGCGCCGAGTATTAGGTTGACGTAATATTCACCGCCTTGGTCAGGCCCCGCAGCAGCGAGGATGGACCGCAGCGGACAAGAAGAAAGTGCGACCCCACGGCAAGTCGCGTGGCCGCGCTGCGACCGCCGGGGTCCGGTCGCGCGACGGCGGTTAGGGAGGCGCCTCGATGCCCACGTTTGTCCATACCGAAAAGTGCGACGGCTGCAAGGGCGGCCAGGTCACGGCCTGCATGTACATCTGCCCGCACGACCTGATGAAGCTCGATCGCGAGCGCATGAAGGCTTACAACCAGGAGCCCGAGCAGTGCTGGGAATGCCAGTGCTGCGTCAAGGCCTGCCCGCAGCAGGCGATCGAAGTGCGCTCGTTCCAGGACTGGGTGCCGATGGGCGGCGCGGTGATCCCGCTGCGCACC
>CAYTWJ010000004.1:14588-19824 GCA_964442055.1 uncultured Rhodospirillaceae bacterium
GCGATCATGTGGACGATCAAGTTCCGCGACGGCGAGGTCAAGCGCTTCAAGTTCGCCAACCGCACCACCCCGGTCGGCTCGATCGACCCCTACAAGGACAAGCCCGAGGCGGGCGACATCGCCAGCCAGAACCTGTTCACCGAGGCGGGCAAGAACCTGCCCGGAATCTGAAAACGGCAATTGCGGCCGCGGGCGGCGCCGACGCGCCGTCGCTTGCCGCGTGCGATAAAGCAAGGGACGAACGCATCATGGCTCAGGGTACTTTCGGCAATCCCGAAATCGTCGAGATCCAGACCGACATCCTCATCGTCGGCGGCGGCATGGCGGCCTGCGGCGCGGCCTTCGAGGCCAAGCGCTGGGCCGGCGGCGACGTCAAGATCACCTTGGTCGACAAGGCGGCGATGGACCGCTCGGGCGCGGTGGCGCAGGGCCTTTCGGCCATCAATACCTATCTCGGCGAGAACAAGGCCGAGGATTATGTGCGGATGGTCTCGGCCGACCTGATGGGCATCACCCGCGACGACCTGGTCTTCGACGTCGGCCGCCACGTCGACGACACCGTGCACCTGTTCGAGGAGTGGGGCCTGCCGATCTGGAAGCAGAAGGAGACCGAAGGCGTGCCGCTCAAGGACGGCGGCAAACCGGTGCGCTCGGGCCGCTGGCAGATCATGATCAACGGCGAGTCCTACAAGCCGATCGTGGCCGAGGCGGCGAAGAAGGCGCTGGGCATCGACAACATCTACGAGCGCGTCTTCATCGTGAAGCTGCTGCTCGATTCCAACGAGCCCAACCGCATCGCCGGCGCCGTCGGCTTCTCGGTGCGCGAGCACAAGATCTACGTCTTCCGGGCCAACGCGATGATGATCGCCTGCGGCGGCGCGGTGAACGTGTTCCGGCCGCGCTCGACCGGCGAAGGCATGGGCCGCACCTGGTACCCGGTGTGGAACGCCGGCTCGACCTACGCCATGGCCGCCGAGGCCGGCGCCGAGATGACGATGATGGAGAACCGCTTCGTGCCGGCGCGCTTCAAGGACGGCTACGGGCCGGTCGGCGCCTGGTTCCTGCTCTTCAAGTCCAAGGCGACCAACGGCTTCGGCGAGGACTACGTCAAGAAGAACGCGCACATGCTCGCCGACTTCGCGCCCTACGACAAGGCGGCGGTGGTGCCGACCTGCCTGCGCAACCACGCCATGCTGCACGAGATGAAGGAGGGCCGCGGCCCGATCCTGATGGACACGCCGACGGCGATGAAGGCGCTCGCCGCCAACATGACGCCGAAGGAGGTCAAGCATCTCGAGGCCGAGGCGTGGGAGGACTTCCTCGACATGTGCATCGGCCAGGCCGGGGTCTGGGCCGGCATGAACATCCGGCCCGAGGAGACCGCCTCCGAGCTGATGCCGACCGAGCCCTATTTGCTCGGCAGCCATTCGGGCTGCTGCGGCATCTGGGTGTCGGGTCCCGAGGACCTCAACTCGCCGGCCGAGTGGAAGTGGGGCTACAACCGCATGACCACGGTGAAGGGCCTGTTCACCGCCGGCGACGGCGTCGGCGCCTCGGGCCACAAGTTCTCATCGGGTTCGCACACCGAGGGGCGCATCGCCGGCAAGAACATGGTCCGCTTCGTGCGCGACCACAAGGACTTCAAGCCTGCGCTGAAGGGCGACATCAAGGCCATCAGCGAGGAGATCTACCTGCCGGTGCGCAACTACCTCGAGCACAAGGACAAGACCACGCACGAGGACGTCAATCCCTACTACATCCTGCCGCGCCTCCTGCAGATGCGGCTGCAGAAGACCATGGACGAGTACGTCGCCGGCGTCTCCACCTACTACCAGACCAACGGCAAGCTCCTGAGCATGGGACTCAGCTACCTGCAGATGCTCAAGGAGGACAGCAAGAAGATGCGCGCCAAGGACCTGCACGAGCTGCTGCGCGCCTGGGAAAACTATCACCGCATCATCACCGCCGAGGCGCATCTCCGGCACATCCTGTTCCGCGAGGAGACGCGCTATCCGGGCTTCTACTACCGCGCCGACTTCCCCAAGCTCGACGAGGCGAACTGGAAGTGCTTCGTCAACTCGCGCATCAATCCCGATACCGGCGAGTGGACGATGATCAAGCGCAAGCACGTCGACCTGGTCGAAAAGCGCTACGGCGCGGCGCATTGACGCCGGCCGCGAAGCGGCGGCAAGCTTGGACGGGGCGCCGCGTCGCGGCGCCCCGTCGCGCTTTGCCGCGAAGGAGTTTTCGCCGATGAGCGCCGAGAGCGACAGCGAGAAGGAAGAGGCGGCGGAGGCCGCCCTGGCGGCGAGCCGGCCGGCCGGCCAGGACGAGATCGAGGTCGCCGTGGTCGAGGCGGCGCGGGCGCAGGCGGCCAACCCGGTGCACCCGGTGCGGCTCGGCGCCGAGGATTCGTTCTTCTTCCGCTGCCACCGCGGCGTCGCCTGCTGGAACAAGTGCTGCCACGGCGCCGACGTCACCCTGTCGCCGGCCGACATCCTGGTGCTCGCGCGCCATCTCGGCCTGCGGCCGGCGGAATTCCTCGCCCGCTACACCGTGCCGGCCGAGCACGAGCGCAGCGGCCTGCCGGTCGCCAAGCTGAAGATGGGCGGCGACGACGGCCAGGGCCCCTGCTCCTTCGTCACCGACGAGGGCTGCAGCGTCTACGCGGCGCGGCCGCTGACCTGCCGCTACTATCCGCTCGGCGTGCTGGCGACCAAGCTGAAGGAGTCCGAGCGCAAGGAGGACATGTTCTTCCTGGTCAAAGAGCCGCATTGCCTCGGCCATCTCGAGGCGCAGACCCAGACCGTCGAGGAATTCCGCCGCGAACAGGGCGTCGTCGAGTACGACGAGATCAACCGCGGCTGGACCGACATCATGATGAAGATGGCGTCGTGGAAGACGCTGGGCGGGCCGGGCGGCCGCGATCTGTCGCCGCAGACCAAGCGCATGTTCTTCATGGCCACGACCGACGTCGACGCCTTCCGCAACTTCGTTTTCTCGACCCGCTTCCTGACCGTCTACGACATCCCGGCCGACGCGGTGGAGGCGGCGCGCCAGGACGACGTCGCGCTGCTGCAGCTCGCCTTCGCCTGGCTCAAGAACGTGCTGTTCAACGAGCCGACGGTGAGGTTGAAGGAGGAGGTGCTGCAGTCGGCGATCGCCGCGGCGCGGGCCGGGCTGGGCGCCACCTGAACGCCGCGCCCTCCGCCCTCAGTAGTGGTGGGTGGGGACGCTGATCGGCTCCTCGCCCGGCGGCAGCGGCGGCGCCGCGGGATAGCGTGGATGCAGCGGCAGCCCGTGCGCCGACATGAAGGCGCGCACCTCATCGGCGCCCCAGCCGACCAGCGGATCGACGCGAATCAGGCGGCCGTCGCTGTCGATGCGCGCATGCTCGGCATCCATGCAGTGATAGACGGCGCTGATCCAGCAGTCGAAGCCGGCCAGCGTCTCGTTGAGGTGGAAGATCTCCTGCACCTTGCCGAAGCAGGTGCGATACTCGGCCCACATGACCTCGACATGGTCGCGGTCGGCGGGCAGCACGGCGATCTCGTGGCCGCTCGGCTCGCGCACGTCGCGGAGCCCGAGCATGGCGACGATGCGGTCGCGATAGTCGCGGCTTTCCGGGAACAGCTCGCCGGCATGGCAGAGCCGCACCGGCGTCGCCGGGTCGATGTCGGCGACCAGCTTGAGCACGACGACGCTGCGCGCGCGCAGGGAAGCCGTCACCACCGTGCGGCCGGGAAACCTGTCCTTGAGCAGATAGCGCAGCAGCTCCTGCGCCGACATGCCCTCGGTGGCCGCGATCAGATCGTTACGAAGCGACACCGGCGGTAGCTCCGCGCGCAACGCGCCGCACCAAGACTGCCTGCGGATCGGTCATAAGCGCAATCTACACAGTGGGTACGCAGTTGGTCGAGCGGGCGATAGTCGCGAGTCGATGCCATTCTGCGCCTACTGGCCGCGCAGCCCGACGCCGACATAGCGGTGCAGCAGCGTCGGGTCGGCGCGCAGCTCGTCCGGCGTGGCGGTCTCGCGCGTCATGCCGTTCTCGATGAAGGCGACACGGTCGGCGACGTGAAGCGCCGATTCGACGCGCTGCTCGACCAGGATGGTCGCCACGCCCTGGGCCTTGAGCGCCGTCACCGTGTCGAGGATGGCGGCGATCATCGTCGGCATCAGCCCCTCCGTCGGCTCGTCGAGCAGCAGCACCCGGGGCTCGAGACAGAGCGCGCGCGCCACCGACAGCATTTCCTGCTCGCCGCCGCTGAGCGTGCCCGAAACCTGCCGGCGGCGCTCCTTCAGCACCGGGAACAGCGCGAACACGCGATCGAGCGTCTCGCCCCCGTGCCTGCGCGCCATCAGCCCGATGGTCAGGTTCTCCTCGACCGAGAGCTCGGAGAACAGCCGCCGGCCCTGGGGAACGTAGGCGACGCCGCGCCGGGGGATCTCGTGCGCCGGCAGCGCGGTGAGTTCGGCACCGTCGAGGATGATTTGGCCCGAGCGCGGCCGCACCAGCCCCATGATCGCCTTCAGTGTCGTGGTCTTGCCGGCGCCGTTGCGCCCGAGCAGGCACAGTACTTCGCCGGCGGCGAGCTCGAGCGAGACGTCGCGCAGCACCTGCACGCGGCCGTAGAAGCAGCCGATGTTCGCGACCTTGAGCGTCATGTTCCGAGATACGCCGTTTGCACCCGCTCGTCGGCCCGGATCTCGGCCGGCGTGCCCTCGGCCAGGATGCGGCCGCGGTCCATCACCGTGATGCGGGCGGCGAGCTCCATGACCACCGGCATGTTGTGCTCGATCAGCAGCACCGTCGCCTCGCGGGCGATCTCGCGCACCAGGCCGCAGAACGCCACGATCTCGTCCTCGGCCAGGCCCTGCGTCGGCTCGTCCAGGATGAGGAGCTTCGGCCTCAGTGCCAGGCCGATCGCCACCTCGAGCAGTCGCTGGTGGCCGTAGGACAGCGTCGCCGCCGTCGCCTCGCCGCGCGCCGCCAGGCCGACGCGCTCGAGCGCCGCGAGCACCTCGGCGGCGAGGCCCGCATCGCCGCGCGGCCACCAGTCGCCGCGCGCCCACGACCGGCTGCGCTGCACCGCCAGCGCGACATTGTCGAAGCAGCTCAGGTTGCCGTACACGCTGGTGATCTGGAAGGTGTAGACGATGCCCCGGCGGACCCGGTGCCAGGCGCCGAGCCCGGTGATGTCCCGGCCCTCGCAGTCGATGCTCCCCGCGGAGG